>DATLNN010000279.1:0-5945 GCA_035536695.1 Pyrinomonadaceae bacterium
TTCGACATTTTCATTTGATTCGGCACGGGCTTCAGCACCGTAGGTCGCGAGTAGTTCTCTCACCGCATCGTCGGTCGTAAGGTCCCAGGCCGTATCGTTTTCCTTGTTCTTTTGATTTACCTTTGCTCCCGCGAGCACTAGCTGTCGGACGTTTTCAAGGTTGTCGTCATAAGCGGCGTTCATGAGCGCGGTCTGGCCGCTTTTGTTAGACAGATTCACATCTGACCCGGCCCTGATCAAAGCGGCTAAAGTGGCTGAGGAAACCGATTCGGCCGCAATTATCAACGCCGTGTTTCCGTGTTTGTCGGCTAAGTCTATCTTTGCGCCGTTTACCAGCAGGAGTTCAACGAGTTCAGGCGAAGCGTCTTCGTCGAGGCGCATAAGTGGCGTCTGTTTTTGACCGTCCCTGGCGTTCACCTTCGCCCCGTTATCGAGCAGTAATCGCGCGATCTCGACGTTCCCGTTTTCAACTGCGATAAAAAGCGGCGTGATGCCATCGTAATCGCCTTCCTTGCCATTGGTACGCGCACCTCGCACGATCAGTTCGCGAGCGAGCTCGATGTCATCATCAGCAACGGCTTTGCCAATGGTGTGCTGTATTCGACAGACGCCACGACCCCCGAAAGGAATACCACCTCTTCCGATAAGTTCAGCGGAACGTCGATCGTCAGCGTGAAACTCCCGATATCCAAAGCGGTGTCCGATACCTGATCAATACCACGCGATATCTTTATCCCGTGAATGATCTGCTTTGCAAATCCCGGCGGGCCTTCAAACTCTGCCCGATAGTCGCCCGGCTCGAGTGCATCAAATTTATAGAGGCCTTCATCATTCGACATGGTCGACGCCGTCTTCGCCGCATCCACGGAAAAGATCGTGACCTTCGCTCCAGGAATTACTGCGCCATTCGGGTCAGTTATCGTTCCCGACAAGCGTCCCCGTTTCGAGGTTTCCGTCGTTTCGGAGGCGGGCCTGACCGTTTTCTTGTCAATAGATTCCTCAGCGATTTTCGACACCGAGCTTCCGGGATGTGATGCCCCGCCTTGCGCAAATATTTGAGTTGAAAGCGCGACTGACGCGGTCATCACGCCCGCCGCGAGGCCGGGTGCGCGGCGTGTGATTTGGAACAGTTGGTCGGCGAAGACTGGCCGTCGGGTTGCCGGGTGCTGAATATAGCGGATGCAAAGACTGCCTCCAGACGCGCGGACCATCCGCATCGCCCGTTTCCGCGTCATTTCGGACAGGTTATTGACGGGTTTCGAGCAATGTGAACAGAACCTGACACGGTTGTTGCCGTCCATCTTTTCCCAGTCCTCGGTACATGGTCTCTTGACCTCGACCGAGTCGATAAAACTTTTCTTTTTAGACACAATGATACCTCCACGCAAGCCGCTAAACCTCTGAGCGTAAAGCGTTTGCCAAACAGTTAGACAAATTCCAATGGGAATTGTTCCCGTGCGAGTTTCAGTGAAAGACCGGTCTTACTCCCCTAGATGCGGTGAGTTTTTAGATTGGTTGCTTTGGGGAAAATTTACATCGAATGCAAACTTCCAGCTTAGTCAGCGGGGGCAGAGCCACCCATCCCGACCGCAAGCCTATTTAAGTTGACTTTTCTATTAAATTGACTTCAGGAAGACGTTCGAGAGATGGTTCAAGATCGCAAATTGCGGGTCCGGCTCCATCAGGATCTAGTTTATATATTCATCGGAGGCAGCGAGGGCCATAGGCTGATCGCCCGTAGCCGGATCTTCTTCCTCGAGATTCCAAACCTCGTAGAGTGCGGCTGGGCATTCGCTAATGAATCGCGACGGTTTTTGCAGGACGGTCTGCCGATTGTAATCTGTGATGAGCAGCGGATAGGTCAGATACAGTTCATCCTTCGCCCGCGTCAGGGCGACGTACCATAACCGGCGTTCCTCTTCTTCGCTTTCGATCTCACGCAGCGAGCGGGGGCTGGGGAATTTCCCTTCGGCTGCCCAGATTATGAAGACAGCTTTCCATTCGAGGCCCTTTGCCTGGTGAACGCTGGTTAGGGTCAGCAACTCATCTTCTTCTCCGCCGGAAACTACCTCTTCACCGACAATCGGCTGCGGCTCTTTGAAGCGTTCGGTCGAAAGCAGAGCCAGTTCTGACAGGAACTCCTCGGTTGACTTATAACGCGTCGCGTATGCCCCCAGGCCTTCTATGTCCTCGAGCCTCAGGTCCGCATTCTCGTAGTTTTCCTGCAAATACTGCTCGTAGCCATGAGTCAGGACCAGCTCGATCTGTTTTGCCGGGTTATTGCGGTTCTCTTGCTGGACAAGCATTTCCAAGAGGACCAGGAAGTTTTTGAATGGACCGGTCGCGCGAACGCGGCCGGATGCGGCGACGGAATGCAGAAGCCCTGCCGTGAGGGAGGGCGGAGCACTCGATCCGGGATCTGATGGGCCTTCCGCCGGCGTTGGCTGATCCGTCATTGCTAACGTGCGGGCCTCGGCATTCGATACATTGGAGGCGATCAACTCGTAGACACGATTCGCAGTCGCATTGCCGACGCCGGGGATCATTTTCAGGATCCGCTTCCACGCCAGCTCGTCGCGCGGATTGACAATGATCCGCAGGTACGAGATCACGTCTTTGATATGAGCCTGCTCGAAGAAGCGCACGCCGGACTGAACGCGATACGGAATGTTCCGACGGGTCAGCTCCAACTGCAGCTCGATCGAGTGATAGTGCGAGCGATACATGACGCCGATATCCTCCAGAGCCGTGCCGTCGTCACGAAGCTCCAAGATGCGCGAGGCGACAAAAACTGATTGCTGCTCTACGTCCGAACAGGGAATGATGGCGGGTTTGAAGTCGCGGGAGCGCTTGATGGCCGTCAGCATCTTGGGGAACTGCTTGCGGTTATTTGCGATCGACGTGTTCGCCAGCCCCAGGATCTCGGGAGTTGAGCGGTAATTAGTCTCGAGTTTATAGAGCGCCGCCTCCGGGTATCGTTTTGGAAACTCGTAGATATTTGTAAACTCGGCGCCGCGCCAGGCAAAGATACTCTGGGCGTCGTCACCGACCACCATCACATTTCGATGCTTGACGGCCAGCAGGTCAATTATCTCGGCCTGCAGGCGGTTGGTGTCTTGGTATTCGTCGACAAGGATGTGCTGGAACTGGTCGGCATAGAGGCCGGCGATCGTGTTTTTTTCGACAAGCAGGCGCTTCAAATTCAGAAGCAGGTCGTCATAATCCATGACATTCCGCTCCTGCTTTCTTGATTGGTAGATAGTATCGACCCGTTCGATCTGGGCGGTCAACGTCTCAAAATACGGGTATTTGCCGGCGATGACGTTCTCGATCGGGAGGTCCGTGTTGTTCGCGTACGAAATGATCGATTGAACGACCTCGGCCTTGGGAAAGCGTTTCTTCTTAGTATCGATCGCCGCGTCGTCGATGCAGACATTGATAAGATCACGGGCGTCCTCGCTATCGAGGATCGAATAATTAGAGTCAAAACCGATGCTGACCGCATGCCGGCGAAGAATAAGATTGGCGATCCGATGAAACGTCCCGCCCCACACGCGGTGCACGTTCTGGCTGCCGGTCAATGCCTCGACCCGCCGCAGCATCTCTCGCGATGCGCGGTTGGTAAATGTCGCCAGCAATATCCGCTGAGGTGCGACCCCGTGTTCGATCAGATATGCAACGCGATATGTGATCGCCCGCGTCTTGCCCGTACCCGCACCGGCCACCACAAGCGCTGCCTGTGGCTTCGCCGTGACGACAGCGAACTGCTGGTCGTTCAGCTCCGACCGATAGCGGGTCAATCGCTCGGGCAGGATGCTCTGATCGCGTTTTAGTACGTATTTTTTCACCCGTGAAACACAATGCTATCACAGATGAAAACCGCGCGGAAGCCGGCGCGGGGTTAAACACCGGCCGCTAGATACAACCCGGGGTTCAGAGGCTGGCTCGCCCGCCGATCATTTGCCTGGCGGGCAAGCCCGCCGCTCAACGGGCCGGGTTTTGCATTGGATTAGCAGGTGCTAGCAGCTTGTCGATCTCCGCCATGACGGTTTCGTATTTTACCTTGCCGTGTCTCGAGTATGCTTCTTCCCCAGAAGCGCTGAAGAGTATCGTCAGCGGTAAATTTCCTTTCCAGTCCTTTGCGACCAGCGTTATCGCGGCACTTTCATCCTGAGTTTTGAGCAGGTACGCGGGCATCTCCGCCTTCATTTCACCGAGGAATTTGGGAACCGACGTGTTTATCTCCGCTAGGTCATCGAGCGAAATTGTGATGAAGTCGATCTTTCCGCGATATGCGGCGTCCAATTTGACGAGGTCCGGAAATTCCTCCCGGCAGGGATCACACCATGTAGCCCAAAAGTTGATCAGAAGCGGTTTGCCGTTTGGCTTGAGCAAGCCGCGCAGCTCGGGGATGTCGATTCGGGTGACTTTGACGGAATTTCGCACCGGCGGACGCGATTTTGCTGCCTTTTTGGATCCACGCGTTCCCTGAGCGAAAACCAATTGCGAGAAAACTAAGGCGAAGACGGCGCAGAGCACCGCCTTCGCCAAATAATTGAAAGCCTTCGGCATCGTTATTTCCTAGGTGACCTACTGCCCGACACGTTTGATGGTACAGCCAAACGCATTTGCCTTTGTGCGTTCAACTTTTTTGCCCGCAAGGGTTGAATCAAATGCGGTCCTCAGATATTGATCGGTTATGGCCTTGCCGGACCGGTCATTGTCGATAGCGCCGTGGTAGACAAGCACGTTCTTGGCGTCGACATAATAAACCTCGGGTGTCACCGCTGCTCCGATCTTGTCGGCAAATTTGTTGCCCTTGTCGATCAGCATCGGGAACTTATAATTCTCGGCTGCGTGAGATTTTACCCAGTCGAGCGACTCGGTTACGTTCGAGTTGATTCCGATAAAGTTAATGCCCTTGGCTGCGTAATCCGCGGCGATCTGGCTAATGCGTTCGTTATACGCCTTGACAACCGGGCATTGGGCGGAAAGAAAAACAATGACCGCCCCATTCTTTCCCTTCAGGTCGTTGAGTGTATGCTCCTTGCCGTTAACATCTGGCATCGAAAAATTATCCATTGCGGCGCCGATCTCGATCGCCTGAGCGGCCGCCGTCGTCGCGAGCGCAAACATAACCATTAATAGACATATGGCTTTTTTCATTTAGTAATTTCCTCCGGTTTTATTTTAACTGCTAAGTGTATCAAGCGACCCGTTCGGGCACAACTTTTTCGAGCTATTACGCAATCCTCAAATAAAAGGTTTTTCGTTTCGAACGCAACCGCCACCGCCCGCTCTGGATGGACACTATGGATTCCACGCCGGGAACCCATCCGCCGGGAGTGCAGGCGCTCTCGCCTGCAAGACCGTTCCTCCGGCCTGACTGGCTCGCGTACCTACGGGGCTCATTGGAACGCCGTCTTCGTCTGGCCGCCGAAGCGGCGGCCATGCAGGCGAGGGCGCCTGCGCTCCCGGCGGAGACGGCTCAAGCAGCCTGCATACGTTCTGACTGGGAGCGCTCGCCATTGGCCAAAGGCCGCCAGACTCTAAACATATATTTAAGATGAATTTCGGTGTTATAATGCCCTATCTCTCAATAGAGCTGTAAGCTCATCGTGGGTGGGCCGCCGCGGTATTTTGTCGGTTAGGGTTAATCGATTTATCCCTCGCTCAAGAAAGGGATCGCTATGTTCAATAGCTAGAAAAGAATGCTCACTCCGGGCGAAAAGGTTTCACACTATCGCATCGTTTCCGTCCTCGGCGCGGGCGGTATGGGCGAAGTGTATCTGGCACGTGACACCAAGCTCGAACGCGGCGTGGCAATCAAATTCCTGCATAGTGAGTTCACCAAACACGAGGATGCTCTTGACCGGTTCGTGCGCGAGGCAAAGGCGGCTTCGGCCCTTAATCACCCAAACATCATAACGGTCTATGAGATCGGC
>DATLNN010000280.1:0-6871 GCA_035536695.1 Pyrinomonadaceae bacterium
TGTGGGCGAAAACATTTTCGTTGCGTGTGACAAGGGATAGATTGTGTTCGAGCGCGGTGGCAGTTCGTCCGAGGCGGTTTTTTGCAGCGGCGTCATTGGTAAATTCGATCAATCGAACGCCTCGAGATACTTGATGCCCGAGCCGGTGTTGAACAGGACGACCGTCTCGCCGTCGCGGACCATGCCGTCGGCGATCAATTTTTTTAGAGCCGGTAAACATGCGGCGCCTTCGGGTGCGGCAAAGATGCCGGTCGCCGCGCCGATCTCGGCGACCGCGGCAACAAGCTCGGCATCGTCGACGGCGATCGCGGTGCCGCCGGAGGCCCGGATGGCGTCGAGGATTAGAAAGTCGCCTATGGCTTTTGGCACGCGCAGGCCTGAGGCGACTGTTGCGGCATTCTCGAATTCGTCGGCGAAACGCTCGCCGTTTTCAAAGGCACGCACGATGGGAGCGCACGTTGAGGATTGGACGGTCACCATTCGCGGGCGCTCACCGTCTATCCAGCCCATTTGCTCCATTTCCTCAAAGGCTTTCCACATGCCGATCAGGCCGGTGCCGCCGCCGGTCGGGTAGATAATGACATCGGGGAGCATTAAGTGAAGCGAAGCGTTCGGAGTTCCAACTTTAGTTGGCCTCTTACCGGCGTCTGGTCCAGCTGAAGCTGGAACTCCGAACGCTTCGCCATGCGCCAACTGCTCGGCCAGCTCATATCCCATGGTCTTCTTGCCCTCGACGCGATAGGGCTCTTTGAGCGTGGATAGGTCGAACCAGCCTTCGGCCTCTTTGCGTTCGGCGACAATCTTTCCGCAATCGGTGATGAGGCCATCGACGAGGGTCACATGAGCTCCGGTCTGTTCGCATTCGACAATGTTGGCCCGCGGCGTGTCGGACGGCATGAAGATGAACGCCTCCATTCCGGCCGCGGCGGCGTATGCGGCCATCGCGCCTGCGGCGTTGCCGGCCGACGGGACAGCGACCTTTTCGACGCCTAGCTCCTTCGCCATCGAGATCGCTGCGGTCATGCCGCGTGCTTTAAAACTCTGAGTTGGGTTCTGGCCCTCGTCTTTTATGAACAGAGAGATTTTGACCGGCAGGATAGCTGCCAGGCGGTCGGCTCGAAGCAGCGGCGTCCAACCTTCGCCGAAAGAAACGACGTTCTCCGCATTTTCAACAGGAAGAACCTCGCGATATCGCCAAAGCGATGCTTCGCGGGTCGCCAACGCGTCTGGCGTCAAGCTCACGGCCGCTTTAGACAAGTCGTATCTAACAAGCAGCGGTTTTCCGCATTCCACACACAGATTTTGCAGGACATTCGCCTCGTGCCTCAGGCCGCACAGGGCGCATTCGAGATGGGTGACGTTCATAGAAGGAGTTTAGCCACGAAATACGAATTGCACGAATCAGCATTTTCAACGTTCGTGTAATTCGTATAATTCGTGCCAGAACATTTCTTTTAGAGCATCGGCTTAAGGACCTTGTAGATATTGTCTGCCATGACCTTTGCCCCGGCGGCGTTCGGATGAACTCCGTCGGCCAGATTGAGCTCGCGTCTTAAGGCAACATTTTCGAGCAGAAACGGCATAAATACTAGCTTATGTTCCGTCGCAAGGTCGGGAAAGGCCGCCGTATAATCACGCTGATACTGGGCGCCCATCGTGGGCGCGGGGAGCATACCGCAAAGAAGTACCTTCATGCCCTTTGCTTTTGCCTTCCGAATGATCTTATCCAGGTTTTGCTTCATTTTTGGCACCGGTATACCGCGCAGCATGTCGTTGGCCCCGAGCGCCAGGATCAGTATCTTGGCATTTTCGTGTTCCAAAACCCAGTCGCTTCGTTCAAGTCCGCCGAGGGTTGTGTCGCCCGAAATGCCGGCGTTTATTACCTCAAAATCATAGCCGTCCGCGTTTAACTTTTCCTGTAAGAGATACGGATAAGATTCCCGTTCCGAAATTCCGAATCCGGCGGTCAGGCTATCGCCCAGCGCGATGATCTTAGACCGCGTGGCTGTCACTTTTGGCATGGCAAGTGGTTTATTTGAAGCAGCTACACCGGGGGTCTGCCCTGACGAAGAGCATCCGGCAGATACCGCTATCAGATAAGCGAAACTTAGTAACAACGAGATTCGAATAACAAACTGCATAATGTATTGTTGTACTTACGAGCATTTACGCAGATTTGATGCAGAATAATTGGAACCTGTTGAGGGTTTTTTCGCGAATTAGAATGCGTGTACTGCCGAGTTAGTAGCCCACACGTCAGTAAGGGCTTACACGCGACAGACAAGCCCGTACTTACGTGCGGGCTACTGACGTGCGGGCTTGTGCAACGCGCTGTGTTTTCACCATTATGATCCGGCTCGAGAGCGTAAACAAAACCGTCCGTTCGGGACCTGAGGACCTGACCATCCTGAATGACGTGTCACTCGAGATCCCCGACGGCGAATTCGTCGCGGTTACGGGCGCGTCCGGCAGCGGAAAATCGACTCTGCTGGGTTTGATCGCCGGTCTCGACGGCCCGTCGTCAGGCCGCATATTTATTGACGATGATGAGATAACCGGTGCCAGCGAAGACGTCTTGGCACGCATACGAAGCGAGAGGATCGGATTTATTTTCCAGTCCTTTCACCTGATCCCGAGCCTGACCGCTCATGAGAACATTCTGATCCCGATGGAAATTCTGGGAGCTAGGAACGTGCGCGAGCGTTCGGCTGCCCTCCTCGAACAGGTCGATCTAACGAATCGCGGCCATCATTATCCTGCACAGCTCTCAGGTGGAGAGCAGCAGCGCGTAGCTATCGCCCGTGCCTTTGCCAATTCACCAAAGATACTCCTCGCCGACGAGCCGACGGGCAATCTCGATTCAAAGAACGGCCAGCACATTTTTGATCTGATGAAAGATCTTCACGCTCGTCACAATGTCACGCTGATCCTGGTCACTCACGACCCGGCGCTCGCCGGCCAAGCCCAGCGCCGCGTCGTCCTCGAAGACGGGCGGGTCATAAGAGATGATTTAAACCACAGAGACACAGAGACACAAAGAAAACGCTAAAATCTTCTTTCTCTGTGCCTCCGTCTCTCCGTGGTGAAAAGAAATGCGTTTTATCCTAAACCTAACCCGACGCGAGATCCGCTCATCCTGGCGGCGGCTTTTGTTTTTTTTCCTGTGCATTGCGCTCGGCGTCGGATCAGTCGTTGCTCTGCGGTCACTAATCCAGAACCTGACAAAGGTCGTCGGGAGTGACGCCCGGGCGCTGATGACGGCAGACGTCGATATCGGCTCGACAAATGATTTTTCGCCGACGGACATATCGACGATCGAGGCCGTTGTCAGCCGGTTCCCGACCGTCGAGGCGCGAAATGAGACCATCTCGACGGCCGCTATGGCGCGGCCCGCTGATGCGACGAACGAGAGGCTCGAGTTTGTCGAGTTGCGCGGCATCGAGCCCCCCTTTCCGCTCGTCGGCAACTTTACGCTTTCGAACGGGGAGCCGTTCGACTTTAAGCTGCTCGAGAACAACGGCGCTGTCGTCGCGCGGATTCTGCTTGAGGAGCTTAATGTAAAGATCGGGGACAAGCTACGCGTAAGCGAGGGCGAATTTACGATCGTTGCTACGTTCGACGAAGAGCCCGGCGGCACGAGCGGATTCCGTCTTGGTGCCCGCGTCTTTGTAGATAAGAAAGCATTTGACGACGCCGGCATAACGCGTACAACAAGCCGGATCCGTCGCCGCATCCTCTACCGGACATCGGACAACCCGACGCCTTTTGTTGCCGAGCTTCGGGAAGCGCTAAAGGGGACCACCATACAGGTAAATTCATATCGCGAACAACAGGAGAACCTCGGCGCCCAATTCGAACGGACTGAGAACTATCTCGCACTCACCGGCCTATTGATCCTCGTGCTTGGAGGCGTCGGCGTGTGGAACGTCGCCCGCGCTTTCGTCGAGCAGAAACGCAAGACGGTGGCCGTTCTGAAATGCCTGGGTGCGAGCGGGACGCGGATCATTACCGTGTATCTGCTGCAAATACTCACACTCGGTTTGATTGGCAGCTTGTTCGGCGTCCTACTCGCCCAAGGCGGCCTTTGGCTCGCCCGCCTGCAATTCGTCGACGCCCTGCCGGCAAAGATGAGCTACACGGTGAATTTAGAAGCCGCCTGGCAGGGGGCGCTGCTCGGCGTCCTCATCTCGGTCCTGTTCTCGGCATTGCCGCTGCTCCAGATCCGGACGATCAAGCCCAAGCTGCTGCTCCGCGACGAGAATAACGAAAATCTCTCGCGCCTCGACTGGACGAAATGGATCTTCGGCGCCCTCTGCCTGGCCGCCCTGCTCGCTCTAGCCGTCTGGCAGGCCGGTTCGTTGCGCGTAGGCGCGTATTTTCTTGGCGGCCTGGGTGCAACCGGCGGCGTTTTGTATCTAACGGCGGCCATCTTGATCTGGGCGTTAAAAAAGGTCAAGGGACTTGGCCCTTTTTCAGTTCGTCAGGCAGTGAATTCCCTCTACCGGCCCGGGAACCAGACCAGGGTCGTGCTGCTCGCCGTCGGCCTTGGAGCATTCGTCGTTATCACGGTCCAGATACTGCAAGCAAATCTTGTGCGCGAATTCGATTTCTCGCGTAACCGCCGACTGCCGAGCCTTATTTTTGTCGATATCCAAAAAAGCCAGATCGAAGAGCTTTCTCGCCTGCTGGCCGAGAGGACGGGTGAGAAACCCGAAGAGGTGCCCACGGTCCGAGCCCGCATTTCGTTCGTGAACGGCGAGCCGATCGATTACCAGCAGCGGGAGGTGCGACAGCAGCAGGGACAGATCGGCCGCGAGTTTGCTATCACCTACCGGGAGAAGACCGATGAGCACGAATCGATCATCGGCGGAGCATGGTGGGGCTCCGGCCAAGAGTCCGGAGAACCGCAGGTATCGATCGAGGAGCGTATGGCGTCGACGCTGAACATTTCGTCGGGCGATTCGATAACGTTCGATATTTCCGGCCGGAAGATAACCGCGCGGGTAGCGAACATACGAAAGATCGACGTCCGAAAAGCACGGACCGCGTTCGTATTCGTCTTTCGACCGGGCCCTCTCGACAATGCTCCGCAAAGCTTTGCGGCGACGGTGCTGAATCACGTACCCGCCACCGAACGCCAGCGCCTCCAGCACGAGGTACTCGACAAGTTCCCAAACGTACAGATCTTTGACGTTGCCGACATCATCGCGGCGGTTAACAGGCTGGTAAATAATTTCGTGATCGCGATCTCGTTCGTCGGAAGCTTTGTTCTTCTTACCGGCGTCCTGATCCTCATCGGTTCGGTAGCTCTCACAAAATCACAGCGGATCTACGAAAACGCGATACTCAAAACGCTTGGCGCAAAACGGCGAATGCTCGCCGTGATCCTGATCTCGGAATACGGCCTCTTGGGCCTGTTGGCCGGTCTGATCGCGACCAGCTTTGCCATACTCCTTTCGGTGGCCGTCACTCGGCTGCTAATGGACATTGAATGGGAATTTGAACCCCTGATCGCGATCTTAGGTGTTGTGGTAACCGCCATTCTGGTAACGGTTGTCGGAGCCGCGGCGAGCTTTGACGTGCTTTTCCGCAAACCGCTTAGCACTCTTCGGCTCCAGTAAGGGATCAGGTCGAGACAGGATGGTCCGCTAGGACCGCCCGCTTTCGCAAGGGCGGGCGAACCTCTGGCAGATTTTCAGTTAACACGGCGGCCAAGTCGGGATTTCCTCACAGAAAAAGAGCAGGCTAAATACGCGCCGCGACATGCAGAAACTTTTGATAGCCACCAGTAATGCCGGCAAACTCAATGAACTAAGTTCAAAGCTCAGCTCAGCGAACATTGAGGCCCATGGCCTGACTGAGTTTCCACACATTCGCGAGATCGACGAATCAGGCACGACGTTCCTCGAGAACGCCATGCTTAAAGCCGCCGGCTACGCGAAGCAGACCGGGCTTTTGTCGCTTGCCGATGATTCGGGGCTGGAGGTGCGGGCACTCGATGACCGTCCGGGCGTGCTATCCGCTAGATATGGCGGGACTTCCCTTGGCTTCGCCGCGAGGATCGAATTGTTGCTTTCGGAGCTCGACCGGACCAACGACCCGGCGCGCCTCGCACGTTTCAGCTGCGCGATGGCCGTCGCCGACGCCTCTGGCGCGATCCTGTTTATTTCGGAGGGTATTTGCGGCGGCCGGATCTCTCGCGATCCTCGCGGCTCCGGTGGCTTTGGTTACGATCCTATCTTTGTGCCCGACGGGTTTGACCAGACGTTTGGCGAACTGCCGCAAACCATAAAGCAGGAAATCAGTCACCGGGCGAGGGCCCTCGAACCAATTATCTCGTTTTTAGCTCGATTTTATCGTGGTTTGACTTGACCTCGCGACGTTTCGGGCTTAGAATTCTTCACTTGGAATCGTTTCTGCTCAAACGAAACGCTCGGGGCGTAGCACAGCCTGGTAGTGCGCACGGTTTGGGACCGTGAGGCCGCAAGTTCGAATCTTGCCGCCCCGACCAGTCTCTTCTGGTTTCATCGACTGGTCGCTTTTCCTTTTGCCGAAGCACTACCAGCGTGCAAACACTGTTCTCTGAACATTCATAATTCTCAACCAAAAACTGGAGGTTACCTAAAACTATGGCTCGTATGACACAGACCGAAATCGTCGGCAGCTTGGCCGACTCAACCGGCAGCAAAAAGGCGGATGTGAAGGCATTATTTGACGCACTCGCGTCGCTCGCGGCATCAGAAGTTAAAAAGAATGGCGAATTTACCGTTCCCGGATTTGGCAAACTCAAGAAGACCCAGCGAAAGGCGCGCGACGGGCGAAATCCTGCCACGGGAGCGGTTATCAAGATCCCGGCAAAGACCACGGTCAA
>DATLNN010000281.1:0-4857 GCA_035536695.1 Pyrinomonadaceae bacterium
CGGCATGGGTGCTGTTTATCTGGCGCTTGACCAAAACCTTGGCGGGATCGAAAGGGCGGTCAAGGAAATGGTCCAATCGAGCATTGAGGAAGAGCAGCAGATAAAGGCCATCGATGATTTTAAACGCGAATCACTGATCCTGTCCGCTCTTGACCACCCGGCGATCCCGACCATTTACGATTACTTTTATGACGGCTTAGAAGGGCGTTTTTACCTGGTCATGAAATATATTGCGGGCGGCGATCTCGCCGGCCGTCTGCGGGCCTCGCCCGGTGGGCGAATCGATGAAAAAACCGTCACCGAGTGGGCACTGCAAATAACCGACGTGCTTGCTTACCTGCACGGCCTCGAGACAACGATCGTTTATCGCGATCTAAAGCCGTCGAATGTCATGATCGACAGTAAGACCGGCCGGGTCATGCTCATCGATTTCGGCATTGCCCGGTCGATAAACCAGCAGGAAAAAGGCGTCACGGCCGTCGGTACGATGGGCTATGCTCCACCCGAGCTTTTTTCCGGCCAGGTCGAGCCACGCTCAGACATTTACAGCCTCGGTTCGACAATGTTTCATCTTTTGACGGGCGCCGATCCGCAGAACAACCCGCTTCTTATATTTGATTTTCAAAAGAATCCGCGCCCTCGGCAGATAAATCCGCAGATGTCGGATCAAATGGAGCGGATCCTGATGCGAAGCGTGGAATACAGCGCCGACATGCGGTTCTCATCTGCGCTTGAGATGAGAAAGGCACTGATCCAGCATCTTGAAAACCTGAGAAGGGGCGACATAACCTTTGGGATATCTGAGGCGCCGGCGGCCGTCAGCCTCGCGAATCAGAGTGTGTTTTGCGGATTCTGCGGGCAGCGGATCGTGGCGACGGATCTGTTCTGCGCTTTCTGCGGCGCGAAGCAGCCGATCGCCCAGCAGGGCGTTCATGCCGAGATCTACGCACGGTCCGGCGCCACTGCTCGGCTGGTCATTGACGGAACCAACGACCTCGATTCGCCGGCCTTTTCGCTCGATAAAAATGAGAACTTGCTCGGCCGCCGCGACCCTATGTCCAATATCTTCCCCGAGGTCGATCTGTCGCGATACGATCCGCAGACCAAGATCTCGCGCCGCCACGCACGGATATGGCGCGAAGGCGGCAGCTTCCTGATCGAAGACCTGGGGTCGTCTAATGGCACGATATTGATGCCCGGCGCAAGCGATTCTGTCCGCCTTCAGCCGCGCCAGCCTCACCAGCTCTCGAGCGGCGACCGGTTAAAGCTCGGCGATACGACGTTGCATTTTTTGATGGTTTAGAAAGTTTCATTTATGGCGTCTGCCGCTCCGCGAGCGATCGCGGCAACAAAATCGTCCGGAACGGAAAAAATAGTCGACTTTGCCCCCGAGAGGATAAAAGCGCCTTTTATTCTGCGGTGCGCCGCCCTGGCGGTCGACTACATCTTACTGCTCGCGACGCCCGTGCTATGGCTGATCGTTTCCAAGTTGCTTAGCGAGACGCCGGGGGATGTCGGGATCGGCGCCATCGGCTGGCTGGTAGGGTCTCTTGTGTTTATTGTGAACTTTTTGCTTCTGCCGCTGCGGCGTGGCCAGTCTCTCGGTAAGATGGTGGCCGGACTTACCATTCTGCAGATGGATGGCCAGGCTGTGGACGCCGGAGCGGTCGTTCGCCGAAACCTGATCGGCTACGCGGCCACCATCTTAACGCTCGGTTTCGGATTCTTGCTGGCCGTGATTACTGAACGCGGCCGGGCGCTCCATGATCTCATCGGCGGTACGGTCGTTGTCAGGGGACGAAAGACGCGAAAAGAAAACTGATCTATGCCTCAACTGGTTGTCATTCATGCAAGCGGAAACGCCGACACGGTGCCGATCAGCCGTCTCCGCACTACGATCGGTCGGTCGGCCCGCAGCGACGTGTGTATTCCGGACGCCTTTGCATCCCGGCTGCACGCCGAGATCAGACAGGAGGGTGACTTCTTCTGGCTCCACGATCTGGGCTCGGCCAACGGCACACGGCTGAACGGCTCGCCCATCACGGGCACGCTTATGCCGCTGTTTCCTGGCAGCGAAGTTCAGATCGGCGAAACCAGGATCAGATTTGAGAACGAGCAGGAGGCTCCGAAATTATTCAGCTCGACACTTATCGCCGATAACACGGA
This sequence comes from Pyrinomonadaceae bacterium, assembly GCA_035536695.1. Taxonomy (GTDB): domain Bacteria; phylum Acidobacteriota; class Blastocatellia; order Pyrinomonadales; family Pyrinomonadaceae; genus OLB17. Next base: position 2,167 of record DATLNN010000281.1, read on the forward strand.
CGCCCTTGATCCTTCAAACACCATCTCGCTTTCCGCTCGCCGAAGCGCGACGGCCGAATTCCTTGAGTCGTCAATGTCGAGCCGCAACGACCTGTTGGGGCTCATCAGCAAGGTGGGGGTCGCGCTTTTATCTGCGAGCGGTCTCGACGATACTCTCAATCAGGTTGCCTCGCTCGTGTTCGAGGCGGTCCCCGCCGAACGAGTTGTCATCATGCTGCGCGATGTAAAGCTGGGTGACGAGCTTCAGATAAAGGTCGCCCGGGTGCGCGGAAGCGATACCCCCATCGAAGAGGTGCGCATCAGTCGCGCGATCATGACCGAGGTCATTGAGAACGGCAAGTCGGTGCTCACATCCGATGCTCAACAGGATCCGCGGTACGCGAGCCAAACAATAATACTCCAGGGTATCCGATCGGTCCTGGCCGTCCCGTTAAGCGTCGATGAGCGTCATGTATTCGGGTTGATCTATGCCGATTCACCGACCAACAAAACGACGTTCTCCACCGAGCATCTCGACATCCTGACAACCTTGGCCTCCGTTGCCTCTATTCGCGTCGAGAACGCTAGCCTGATGGACGAGCGAATAAATCGCGAACGCATGGAGCGGGAATTAGAGCTGGCGACCGAGATACAGCAGCGATTTCAGCCATCGGGCCCCCCGTCGGTGCCCGGTTATGAATTCCAGGGCATTTCTTTCTCGTGTTATGAGATCGGCGGCGACTATTACGATTTCCTCCAGCGTCATGACGGCAGGATGATGGTCGCGCTTGGCGACGTTTCTGGAAAAGGCACGGCTGCGGCACTTTTGATGTCCAGTCTGCATGCCGCGATCCATGGCCAGGTGGCCGCAAAAACCCCGCTTACTCAAACCGTCACATCGATAAACGAATACCTTGTAGAAAACACACCAGCCAATCGGTTCGTTACATTGTTTATCGCTGAGCTAGAACCGGCGACCGGTGAGCTCACATTCATAAACGCCGGGCACAACCCGCCGCTGATCGCCCGAGCAAACGGCACGACCGAACTGCTCTCCTCAGGCGGGCTGCCGCTGGGCCTAATGGGATTTGCCGAATACGAGCCCGGCCAGGCCCAGCTCAATTCGGGTGACGTCCTCTTTATATATTCGGACGGCGTATCCGAAGCGAACAATATTGATGAAGACGAATTCGGCATGGAGCGCCTGACGCAGGTGATCAGCGCAAACGTGGGCCGTTCGGCCTCAGGCATTCGCGACAAGGTCGAGGCCGCCCTCTCAAGCTTTACCGGTACGGCGGCGCCGAATGACGATATAACGCTGGTTATTGTTAAGAAACAGTAGATGAATCGCGTATTTTTGAGGGGCGTAGGGCTACCCCGCGTTCATCGCGCTTTACGCCCGAAGACGTTATCCCGCTCATGAGAGACCAACTTCTAGCACTTGAGGAGATCGCACGTCGGCTTGAGCCGTCGGCCGGCGAACGCGAAGCGGTGCGCGGACCCATCATTGAATACTCCGAAGATTTCCTCGACCGTATCGAGTCGATCAACACCTATAACGTGTCCGATACCAAAGGCGGGGCGTTGCTGGATGTACGGATAGGCGAAGTGGGCATCGGGATCGACGCAGCGATCGATCTGATCCGTGAGAACGTGGACACGCCCGGATTGAATCCGGCCTCGGGCGGACATCTTGGGTACATTCCCGGCGGCGGCATCTATTACTCGGCGCTCGGCGATTATCTGGCCGACGTTTTCAACAGGTACGCTGGGGTTTTCTATGCGTCGCCCGGAGCGGTGCGGATGGAGAACATGCTGATCCGCTGGATGAATGATCTGGTCGGCTACCCGGCCGGCGCGCACGGGAACCTGACGACAAGCGGAAGCCTGGCCAACATGATCGCCATCGTCGTTGCCCGGGACGCCCGGAATATTAAGGCGGCGGACGTTCCTAGGTCCGTCATCTACCTGTCGAAACAAACGCATCACTCCGTCCATAAAGCGATAAAAGTTGCCGGCCTCAGCGAATGCATCGTCCGTCAGGTGCCGCTCGATGAGAAGTACCGCATGGTCGCTGCCGAGTTATCGCAGCAGATCGAAGAGGACAAGGCCGCCGGGCTAAACCCATTTCTCGTTGGCGCCTCCGCCGGGACGACGGATGTCGGCGCCATTGATCCACTGCCCGAGATCGGCGAGATCGCCGCGCAGCATGATCTCTGGTATCACATCGACGCGGCGTATGGCGGGTTTTTTATCCTGACGGAAGAAGGGAAGCCAAAGCTCGGTGGTTTGGAGCTTTCAGATTCGCTTATCATCGACCCGCATAAAGGCCTCTTCCTGCCATACGGCCTCGGTGTGGTGCTGGTTAAAAAGGCCGAGGACCTGAGAAAGGCATACAGTTTTGACGCTAATTACATGCAGGATGCGTTCACCGGCGTCGAAGAGCTGTCACCCGCCGAATTGTCGCCTGAGCTCACCAAGCATTTCCGCGGATTACGTCTATGGCTGCCGCTCATGCTCCACGGCGTGGCGCCCTTCAGAGCTTGCCTCGAAGAAAAGCTTTTGCTTGCGAAGTATTTTCACCGTGAAGTTTTGCGTCTCGGTTTTGAATCCGCGGTCGAACCGGAACTGTCGGTTGTAACATATCGTTATGTGCCCGCATCAGGAGATGCCGACGAATTTAACAAGAGGCTGCTAGCCGCTGTGATCGCC
>DATLNN010000282.1:0-5633 GCA_035536695.1 Pyrinomonadaceae bacterium
GGCTGCTCGCACAAGCGTTCCTATGGCGGCTGTCGTCTTGCCCTTGCCATCGCCTGTGTTCAGCATGAGCAGGCCTTTCGTGTTTTCCCGGTATTCCTCGCGGCGCCATTTGTACCGTTTTTCAGACATGTTAATGCTGCACGGCCCGCTTCTAAGCGAGGGCGGATCGCTCAAGCTCGGCACTACACCTTTGCCTATCCGCCGAGCTCTGCGTTGGCGCCTTCGACAGCTTCCTGGAGCGCGGCGATTATCTCCGCCTCTTTCTCATCCCAATCACCTTCAATACCGAGGCCAGCGGCATTTCTATGGCCGCCTCCGCCGAATTTCTCCGCCACCTTGGCCACATTTATCGCTCCCTTGGAACGCAGGCTCGCGCGATATTTATTGGGCGCGACCTCGCGCATGTATACAGCCGCCACAACATCGCGGGCGGCCAGCGGAATATTTACGAAACCATTGTTGTCGCCATCGACTGCACCCGCAAGTTCTTTCATAGCAAGCGTCTGTCGCAACGATGCGATACGGCCCGACTCATCGCGCTTGACCGTGTCCAGCACACGTCGCATCAGTTCGATACGCGACCACGGGTAATTATTATAAACGGCCTCACCGATCTTGGCCGGTCGGGCACCCGCCTTAATTAGTTCAGACGCAACCTTAAGAGTGCGATCGGATGTATTGGAAAAATGAAATGACCCGGTGTCGGTAACCAGCGCCATGTAGACGCATTCGGCGATATCCTTTGAGATGCGGCCGCCAATGGCTTTGCAAAGATTGTAGATCATCTCGCCGACGGCCGAGGCCGTAGAGTCGATCCAGTGTATCGTGCCGAAATGCTCGCTTGTCGCGTGATGGTCGATGTTTACGGTGAAATGTGAATCAAGCCCAGCTATCCCAGGGCGACTAAGATCAGAACACTCGATCACAAAAACGGCGTCATAATCACCTTCGAGTGTCTGGATATCGCGTATTTCGTCTGCCCCGGGCAAGCTGCGATATGCATCCGGGACATCGCCGCGAACGATGACGTCGGCGCTCTTGCCGAGCGAACGCAATAGCCAGCAGAGTCCGAGCGACGACCCGACGCCGTCACCATCAGGCTTTATATGCGTTGTGATCGCAAACCTGTTCTTGTTTTCAATTAGCTCTACAACTTGACTTAGCACTTAGTATAGCGAATAGCGGTTAGTGGAGGGTTAAGCTTTTCATTTTTCATCCTTCACTCTCTTCACTTTCTCCATCCTTCTTTAATTCGCCGCTGGATTCCAGCTTATCCAGGATCTCGCTGACTCGCGAGGCGTTCTCTTCCGCATCGTCGCGAACGAAATGGACATGCGGTGCAAATCTCATTTCGAGGTTCATTGCCACTTGCTGCCGGACAAATGATGACGCGTGCCGTAAGGCCTTAAGAGCGGCGCTAACCTCTGCTTCGTTGCCGCGGATCAAAACATATACCTTTGCATCGCGTAGGTCAGGCGCAACCTCGACGTCGGTGACGGTAACCATTTCAAGCCGAGGATCGTCGAGCTCGAATCCGACAACCTCTGATATTTCTTCCTTTAACGCTTCGCCCAAGCGTTCCGGCCGTCGCATATCCGATTACAACTCCGTCGCCGCGATCTTCTCTACGATGAACGCCTCGATCTCGTCGCCTACCTTGAGGTCGTTAAAATTGACCAGGCTAATACCGCATTCGAATCCGTTTTTAACCTCGTTCACATCTTCCTTAAACCGTTTGAGAGACGCGATATCGCCTGTCCAGGTGACGACGCCGTCGCGGATAAGGCGGGCCTTTGCCTGACGGCGGATCACACCGTCTGTCACGCGGCACCCCGCGATCATGCCGATCTTAGAAACCTTAAATGTCTCCTGTACGAGCGCTTTACCGAGGATCGTTTCTTTCTCGATCGCGTCGAGCATGCCGATCATGGCCGCCGTGATCTCTTCCTCGACCTTGTAGATGATCGAGTGCAGCCGGATGTCGACGTCCTCGTGTTTGGCTATATCAGACACCCGTGCCTCGGGCCGCACGTTAAAGCCAATGATCACAACCGCCGTCGAGGCATCATCTGCCTGCGTTGCCGAAGCCAGCAGCACATCAGACTCTGCTATCGCTCCGACGCCGGCGCGAATGACTCTAACCTTTACCTTCTCCGTCGACAGTTTCTCAAGCGTGCCCCTGAGCACCTCGACCGAGCCTTGTACATCAGCCTTGAGGATGACGAGAAGCTCCTTGATCTCGACCTGCCCGAGCGATTCAATGCCGCGTTTCGTGGTTTTGAGCATCGCAGTCTGTCGTGCATGCATTTGCCGTTGACCGGCGATAGTCTGTGCACGCTCGACATCGGCGACGACCTGGAAGGTGTCGCCTGCTTGCGGTACGCCTTGTAAACCCAGGATCTCAACAGGCGTTGCCGGTTCGGCCTGGGCAACGGCCTCGCCGCGATCGGAGAACATCGCCCGGATCTTACCCGAGAACTGTCCGACGATAAAGGGATCGCCTACCCGAAGGGTCCCCTGCTGGACAAGGGCGGTCGCGACGGCGCCGCGCCCCTTATCAAGTTTGGCCTCGAGAACGACGCCGGAAGCTCGCCGCGTTGGGCTCGCCTTGAGGTCTAGAATATCCGCCTGGAGCAGAACGGTCTCTAATAGTGTGTCCAGACCCTCACGATTTTTGGCCGAGACCGGCACCATTTCGGTCTCACCGCCCCAATCCGTCGGCTGCAGACCGAGCCCCGCAAGCCCCTGTTTGACCTTATCCGGATTCGCGTCCGGCCTGTCGATCTTGTTTATCGCAACGATGATGGGAACGCCTGCGGCCCTTGAGTGCTCGACGGCCTCGATCGTCTGCGGCATGACGCCGTCATCGGCCGCGACCACGAGGATAACGATGTCCGTAGCTTTGGCTCCGCGGGCACGCATCATCGTGAAAGCTTCGTGGCCCGGTGTGTCGAGGAACACGACGCGTCGCAGCTCCTTCGGGTTGTCGGGATTTGGCACCTGAACGCTGTATGCGCCGATGTGCTGTGTGATGCCGCCCGCTTCGCCCTCGGCGACGTTCTCGGACCTTATCGCGTCGAGCAGTGACGTTTTGCCGTGATCGACGTGGCCCATAACGGTAATAACCGGGGCCCTCGTAAGTTCGACATCATCGGCGTCGGCCGCGATAAGCTCTTCGAATTCCTGTTCGATGACCATGTCCTCAAACGGAACGAAGCTGACTTCAAAACCAAAACCCTGCGCCAATTCGGCAGCCATCTTTTCACCGATCGGCTGATTGAGTGTCGCGAAGATACCGCGTTTGATCAAAAGCTGAACGATGTCGCGTGGAGTGATCCCAAGTGCCTCGGCAAATTCGCGAACCGTCGCCCCCTCTGTGAGGCGGATGGCTTTCAGATGGTCAGCGTCGACCGCGCCGACCTGGTCCATAACGCGCTCTTCGATCGAGCGTTTCTGCGGGGCGTCGACATCACGTTCGGCAAATCTGCCGGTCTTATCGGTCCCCTTTCGTCCGCCTGAACGACCGGGACGCCGGCGATTGTCCGCCGGCGGCGTATAGGTCATCTGCGGCGCCGCTGTCTCGCCAGGCGTTCCACGAAACTCAGGGCGGCGCCCGCGGTCGTCGCTCTGACGCGGACGTTCCGATATAAGACTACCGGTCTTTGTCGGCGCCTCACTGACCACTCGTTCACCAGGCTTGAAGCCCTTTTTCAACGCGTCAGGATTAAGGACCATCTGTTTGACCCGTACGCCTGACACACTAACAGCGGGGGCGGGCGCGTCTACTGGCTCGGCAACTGTCCTTTCAACTTCGGGGGTGATGGCCTCTTCGATCTCTTTCTGCTCGGGCACCTCAGCCGGCGCCGGCTCGACCACCTCGGGCTCCTTTGGTTTTGCTACTCGTTCTGGCCTGGTCGGTTCGTCGTCGATGGGCGCCGGCTCAGCGACTGTTTTCTTAGCAAGTTTTTTGATCTGAGGGGTCGGCGCCGCTTCTGCCTCGGCCGTGCCTTTCGCAGCGGCCGCCACTACCTCTGGCGTCTCCTCGGCGGCAAGAGGCACGTCGGCAGGGAGGGCTTCTGCAGGCGGTGGAGCCTCGACTTCGGCCGGACGATCTTCCACAACTTTAGCGGCTTTTATGACCTTGATGGCTCGCTTAGGCGCGACTTCCGTTTTTGGGAAATATTTGCTGCGGACCTTCTCGGCGATCGCATGACTAACGGAATTGGACGCGACGCTAACGTCCGCGCCTTCACGCCGCAGATCTTCCATCACGCGCTTTGTATCCTGTTTTACCTCGCGTGCAAGATCGTAAATTCTAATGCTCTTTCCAATCGCCATATTTAATCAATCAAAACCCCAAGCTCGTTTAGAAGCCGCCCGCCGAATACTACGTGTTAGGCTTCATTTTCTTTTTCCTCGCTTTGTTCGCCCGTCACGTCGTCAGCGACCGCCGCATCAGATGAGACCGCACCGCCTACTTCATCCGCGATCACTTCGCTTTCCGGCGCCGCATCGTCAACGACGGCTTCCGTGTTCTGGCCCGCATTGCCTGTTTCCCCGGACGGCTCATCCACAAGGGGGGTCTCAGCGGGCGGTTCAGATTCAGTCGCTTCTTCATCGACACTCTCTGCAGTCTCGGCCACTTCCGCTGCCTCCACCTCGGATTCGACCGGTTCATTACCGCCGATCTCCGCATTGCGCGCCTGTACGATCGAACCAGCCGCCACCCTAATGGCTTCAGCCTCATCCATGCTGATATCCAGGAAATCGACCAGATCGTCCACCGTTGCCGCCGCCAGGGCTTCGACGTCCGAAATACCTTTCTCGGCTAAAGTTTCAGCCTGCGACGTTGTGACGCCCTCGAGGGCCGTGATCGGCACAGCCTCGCCTGAAGCCATCATCCTGCCCATTTGCTGAGCGATCTCGCGTTTGAGCAATTCCTCGCTGACGATCTTGATCTCCCAGCCTACAAGCCGTGTCGCCAGCCTGACATTCTGTCCCTTTTTGCCGATGGCGAGACTCAATTGATCTTCACCGACGATGACCTCCATCAGACGGTTGTTGATGTCCGTAATACGAACCTGAGAAACTTTCGCCGGCGACAACGCGTTGGCGGCAAAAACCGAAGGCTCGTCCGACCACTCGATGATGTCGATCTTTTCGCCACGCAGCTCCTTAATGATAGCCTGCACACGCGACCCCTTCATCCCGACACAGGCGCCCACCGGATCGACGTCCTTTTCATTCGATGTAACGGCGATCTTTGCCCGATCGCCCGGTTCGCGAACTGCCGATTTGATCACGACAGTTTCGTCGTAGATCTCAGGGACCTCCATTTCAAACAGCCGTTTCAGCAGTTCGGACGACGCACGTGAACACTTGATCTGCTGCCCCTTTTGCTCTTTTGAAACATCCACGATGACGACGCGTACCCGCTCGCCCTGGTTCCACATCTCGCCCCGCGACTGTTCGTATTTAGGTACGATGGCCTCGAGATTATTGCCGAGGTCGATGATCATATCGCCCCGTTCGAAACGTTTTACAATGCCGTTGATCAGCTCGCCTTTTCGATCGATGTACTCGTCATACACTTTCTCGCGAATGGCCTCGCGCACCTTTTGCACCAGGATCTG
>DATLNN010000283.1:0-3255 GCA_035536695.1 Pyrinomonadaceae bacterium
TTGGAATGACGCAACGAAGATAATTATGATCGCCTGCAGCACCTCGACAAGGTCCTTTGACACATACTTTGTTTCAATATCGACAAAGATCTCTCCGCGTTTCAGAACCGCAAAGAAGATCGCAGCGACGAAGATGCCGAGCGGATGGTTTCTGCCTAGCAGGGCGACGGCGATGCCCAGAAATCCCCAGCCATTAGAGAACCCATCGTAGTATCGATATCGATAACCCAGGACTTCGCCGATCGCCACCATGCCCGCAAGTCCACCCGAAATGGTCATCGCGATGATAATTTGTTTTTTCGGCGAAATCCCGCCATACTCCGCGGCCGAGGGGTTTTCACCGACCGCACGAAGCTCGTATCCCCACTTCGTTTTCCAAAGAAAAACGTACACGAGCACGCACATGAGTATCGCGAGCAGAAATGCCACGCTGAGGGGCACGAAAGCAGGCATGCCAGGAATGTATTGGCTGATACGTGGGATCTCGGCGGCCCTGCCGATTTCAGCGGTCTGCATGATCGGGTCGCCAGGGATCTTGAAGTAATACTGAGTAAAATAGCTGACCAGAGAGATGCCGATAAAATTCAGCATGATCGTATTGATCACTTCGTGCGAGCCGAACTTTGCCTTAAGAATGCCAGGGATCGCCCCCCAGACGCCCCCGGCCACGACCGCAGTTATGATGCACAGCAACACGAGCAGCACAGCCGGAAGGCTATACCACGACCAGTTTTCTTCCTTTCCAAAGATATTGACCACGGCCCCACCAAACTTTATACCAACCCAGGCGGTCGCGAAGGCGGCGACGTAAAGCTGACCCTCGGCCCCGATATTAAGCAGCCCGCAGCGAAAGGCGACGGCCACCGCCAAGCCTGTAAATATCAGCGGCGTCGCGATGAACAGGGTGTACCCGATGTCATTGAGCGAACCAAACGAGTTGCCGACCAGTTGGTAATAGGTTTGAAATGGATTGTCCCCGATCAGCAGGACGAGGATGCCGCCGACGACGAACGCGGCGAATACCGCGGCCAGAGGCCATAGAATTTCACGAAGGATTTTCATTCTCTGCTGTCCGTGCCTGAACGGACATTCACGCAACGTTTTGTTGAGATGTGTCAAATAAATATAACCGACAAAGGCGAATGTGTCATCCCCCGGCCAAAGAAAGCCTCTTCGGCTGACAAAATTTTTCAATTAGGAACTTGACAACTCCACACTCATATTTTATTATTCTTATGGACTAATAATTAGTCTATATTACTTGTTTTGGAGGAACATGATCATGAATGTAGTTAGATACGATCCTTTCCGCGAACTCCGCGGGTTACAGAACGAGGTAAACCGTTTGTTTTCGGGTGCTATGCCACGCGATCGCGAAGATATGCTCGGTGGCGCCTGGAACCCCAGAGTTGATATTTTCGAGAACAAGGACCAACTTGTGCTCGAGGCCGAACTGCCGGGAATGAGCAGCGACGACTTTGATCTTTCGTTCGAGAACAACGTATTGACGCTTAAGGGCGAGCGAAAATTTGAAAAGAACACAACTGAAGGCGATTATCATCGCATCGAGCGAGGGTACGGGTCCTTCACCCGTTCTTTCACGCTGCCGCAGACAGTGACGGCGGATGGAGCTAAGGCTGAATTCGACAACGGTGTGCTTCGGGTGAGCCTACCGAAGCGTGAAGAAACGAAGGCGCGCAAGATCGAGGTGCTGGGCGCCAAGACCAAGCCAAAGACCATCGAGACAAGTAACACAGCGAGCAACGAGGAATCGAAGTCGGCTAGCGCATGACGGACTGATTTCATTAACTCCGCGGCGGACGGCGATCTTCGCGGTCCGCCGCTTTTTATCTATAATTGAAGTATGAGATTTGACAGGTTTACGATCCGCGGCCAGGAGGCCGTGCAGGAGGCTATCGGCGTCGCCGAGCGAAACCAGCATCAGCAGGTCGAGCCGGAGCATCTGCTGACCGCAATGCTTGAGCAGAAGGAAGGCGTGGTAAAGCCCATCCTTGGCAAGATCGGTGCAAACGCTCAGACCATAGTCAGCGAGGCCGACGCGGCCATCGCAAAATTTCCAAAAGTAAGCGGCGGGCAACAATATTTCAGCTCGCGCACGAACACGATCTTTCAGGAGGCACAGAAAGAGGCGGAAAAGATGCAGGACGAGTATCTCTCGACCGAGCATCTGCTGCTGACGATCGCGGCCGAGAAAGAGGGTGACGCAGGGCGAATTCTGCGCTCGAACGGGGTAACGCGAGACGACCTCGAAAAGGTCATTACAGACATGCGCGGCGGTTCACGTATAACGGACCAGAACGCGGAGGAAAACTTCCAGGCTCTTGATAAGTACGCCCAGGACCTGACAGAGCGGGCCCGCAAGGGAAAGCTCGACCCTGTGATCGGACGTGATGATGAGATAAGACGGGCGATCCAGATCCTATCGCGCCGAACAAAGAACAACCCTGTCCTGATCGGCGAGCCAGGTGTCGGCAAAACGGCGATCGTCGAGGGATTGGCGCAGCGGATCGTCTCAGGCGACGTACCGGAAACGCTGAAGAACAAAAAACTAGTGTCACTCGATCTCGGAGCAATGCTAGCTGGCGCGAAATACCGCGGTGAGTTCGAAGACCGCCTCAAAGCCGTTCTCAATGAGATCGAAAAAGCCGAGGGTCAGATAATTCTCTTTATTGACGAATTGCACACGCTGGTCGGAGCCGGCGCTTCCGAAGGTGCGATCGACGCGTCGAACATGCTAAAACCAGCCCTCGCGCGCGGCACTCTACGGGCCGTTGGGGCGACTACGCTCGCGGAGTACCAGAAATATATTGAAAAGGACAAGGCGCTGGAACGTCGCTTTCAGCAGGTCTATATCGGCGAACCCAATGTCGAGGATACCATCGCGATCCTGCGCGGCCTGAAAGAAAGGTACGAGGTACATCACGGCGTCAGGATCAAAGATGCCGCGATCGTGGCCGCCGCGACCTTGTCGAACCGCTACATAACCGACCGCTTCCTGCCGGATAAGGCCATCGACCTGATCGATGAGGCGGCCTCCCGTATCCGCATCGAGATCGATTCGCTGCCGCAGGAGATCGACGTTCTGGAACGTGAAATACTGCAGCTCGAGATCGAGCGCCAAGCGTTAACCCGAGAAACGGACGAAAAGTCCAAGTCACGTCGCGACGATATCGAAAAACGGATCGCTGATCTTAACGAGAAGTCGTCGGCCATGAAGGCCAAATGGCAGTCGGA
>DATLNN010000284.1:0-5312 GCA_035536695.1 Pyrinomonadaceae bacterium
TTGGCGTCGCGCACGAAGTCGCCCATTCTTGTAAAGGTCGGGGTTGCCTGGCCGATGCGATTGTAGAATCTCGTACCCATCGCAAGCTGGGCAACGGGTGTTGTCTCGGTCGAGGAGGCCCACGTCGCCACGGCGCCGCCATTAGGGGCTTTTAGCAGGACCTCGGACAAAGAGTCGGCATCCGGGCGGATAAAGAACCCGTTAAAGCAGGTCAGCATGGTGAACACCGACTGGTTGTTGGCGTTCGTCAGAGTTGCGGCATCATCGTTGCTAAAGAAGGTTTGCGAGGCCCATATTCCCGACGCACCGTGGCCAGAATAGTTTACCAGGAATTTACCCGAGTTTATGGCCGAGATCAGTGGGCCGTGTCCCTCGTCAAACGAGCCCAGGAGCGGACCGCGAAAGACGTCGGTCTTTGCAACGCCGGCCGGAAGCTCATTTTTGATCGCGGCGCTCATGGCCGCAAAGTCGTAATTTATCGGCCGGTCAAAGGCAAAGACCGCCCCGCGGCTCAGCGACTGAGAAGCCGTGGTTTCAAACACCATCGTTTTATTCAGCAACGTGGCTGCCACTTCATTTGAACGCGCGGGAATGCGGCCGATAGAGAGCTCCGACACGCCGTCACCGTCAAAATCGCCCATTTCCTCGTCGCTGCCATTCTGTTCGAAAATAAGTTCGACGAGCTTGGTTGGCACCCGCGGAAACGCCGGATGGCCTTCGTAGCCACGGGGGTCGTGATCGGCGTCGCCCATCAGCAGAACGTATTGCGGTGCGGGCGTGAACCAATTGTTGCGGGCGAATTGCAGAAAATTCTTGACCGCGGCCGAGCTGTACACGCCGAAATTAAACTCGTCAACCACATCGGTCACATCGGCGACCCTTACGGCAAAGCCGCCGCCGGCGGGGCTTCGTCGATAGGCGGCCCAATTTTCAGAGGCCGTCATCAATTCGGGCGCTGAGATGATAATCACATCAGCCCGGTTCGTTGCCGACGACGCCGTTAGGTGGGAGGGTGTGTTGGCGATCACCGAGGCCGGTTGCAGCGAGGCCGAGTCCTCAACGCCATAAAATACGCCCGGGCGGCTCGATGGCAGCCTGACCGTGTGCGTCGAGCCGGTCTGCTCTATGGGCAGGTTTACGATCAGCCGCGGAGTTCCATCCTCCGTAACGTCGAAAACCCTTATATTCGGTGATGTGAACCCGCCGAGATTTACCCGCCGGTAGCCAGGAGTGAAAAAAGCCAGCCGGTTTTCACTGGCTGTGTAGAGGCGGTCGTATTTGACCGTGACCGTATCCAGATGCAGGGCGTCCGCAGAGCTCTCAGTGTTGAGCACCAGGGTGTTCGCTCCATTATTCAGCAAACCTGTCGGTACCGAGAAATCGGTCGCGATGCTGTCAAGGTGTTCGCCAACAACATTGCCTATATGGGTCCCGTTTAGAACTGCCCTGACGTTATGCTGGCCGAAGAATCGTCCCTGCATTCTGATCGTAACCACCGGGCTTGGACCGTTCGGGTCAATGCCGGCGAGGTTAAATACGAAGCCGGCGTCCGGCGTTGAAAAGATGGTGCGACCGAAATAATTCTCCTCGTCACCGTTTTTGAGTTTAGGGTTGTACTCCGTTCGCTCCTTTCGCACGGCCGCGAATCGGAAGGTGTTTGACACTGTCGGCCCGCCGACGGGTCTAAGAACACGCGTATCCACGCGTTTGCCGGCGGTGGTGTCGGCTATCAGATAGTACATTCGCGTATCGCTTTCGGGCCGGTCGATCCCTTTACCGAAAAACTCGATGTAATCCCCATTGGGGCCGAGGATGATCGCCTGCTCATTGCCCTCGTTAAATAGCCGCCAGTTGGCACTATTGGATGTGACATCGAACCCGGCCGCCTGCAGCTGCGACCGACTGACCCGATAGAGCCCTTCGGCCTTTACACCAAGCTTTACGCCCGGCAGCCCGACAACGCGCAGGTGCTCCTGCAGATTTGCCTCGAGCTGCGATGCGCTGACCACCTTTTCCAGTTCGCGGGTGAGCTCAAGCCGGTCGCTTTCTACGATATTCCCTTTTTTGCCGGTCCGCATCGCACTGCGGTGGAAGCCGGTTTGGGCTTCAAGATCGGGCGTGTATTTTGCCCCAACTGGTTGCGACGAAATGCGGTTCTGATCCGGCAACAAGGCCTCGATGACATATGTCGATCCAAGCTCGCCGTCGGCATCAAATATTTGATAATCGTCAGTACTGCCCGGCGAAAGTCTTTTGAACATCGAACCCTCGATCAGGCGTTCATTTACCTGCTCAGGGCCATTAACGCCAACCCGAAACACCTGAAAGGCAAGTGTCGGGTCGCCGGCCGCCATTTCCCAACGAATGAGCACGCCCGAGCCTTCTGTCAGAGCGTCAGTCCTCTCAAACTGAACTCCTTTGCCCGGAGAGCGGCCGACCCGGCCTTTTTGAGCAAAAACCGGCAAGCCGGCCGAAAACAGAATAGCGGCAATCAGCAGTATCGAAACAGATGTCTTCACAGTAATTTCTCCAAGAGCGCCGGGAAGGGACGGCATGAAAGTGTAAAACTTCGAGCAATTAAATTTACCACGATTAGGCGTTCGAAACAAGATATTGGTTGCCCGCATAAGTGCAGAGGCCCGCGCGTCAGCAAGGGCTTAAGATCCCGGTTGAGTGTTGAGCCCTTGCTCACGCCCGGGCTTCTGCGGCTATGAAGCCGATGACGAACCCGAACTCCCCGTTACGAGCTGCCGCAGTACGAATGGCAAGATGCCGCCGTTCTTGTAATATTCGAGCTCTATCGGCGTGTCGATGCGCAGAACCAGATCAACCTCTTCGGTTTCGCCGTTCTGCCGAGTTATTTTCAGTCTGACTAGCTGTCGCGGGCGTATCGAGGTGTTTCCCAAACCGGTCAGGTCAAAGGTCTCCGTACCGTCGAGATTCAGGCTGGCAGCGGACTGCCCGTCGGCAAACTGAAGCGGAAGAACACCCATTCCGACGAGGTTTGACCGGTGGATGCGCTCGAAAGACTCGGTCACCACCGCCTTCACGCCCATCAATGCAGTCCCCTTCGCGGCCCAGTCGCGTGAGCTGCCCGTACCGTATTCCTTTCCGGCAAAGATCATCAGCGGTGTCCCCTCGTCCTTATACTTCATTGCCGCATCGTAGATGGTCATTTCGCTCTCTCCGGATGACTGATGAGGGGTATCAGCCGCCGGCGTCAAAGAGGCTGACGGGATGTTAGCGGCCTGATATTTAGTAAAACCGCCCTCGATCGGAGCTACCATCAGGTTCTTTATACGGACATTTGCGAATGTCCCTCGCAACATGACCCGGTCATTGCCGCGTCGCGATCCGTAGGAATTGAAATCCTGCGGTTCGACACCCAATTCCTGCAGGTAAGCGCCGGCCGGCGAATTTGCCTTAATAGCGCCCGCGGGCGAAATATGGTCCGTCGTCACCGAGTCGCCGAAGATCGCCAGGGCCCGAGCGCCCTTTATGTCCTCGAACCGGCCTGTGTCCATGCTGAAACCCTCAAAGTATGGCGGTTCCTGGATATAGGTCGATCCTGTGTCCCACTCATACATGCTTCCGGTTGATGACGGTATCTCGTTCCAGAGCGGATTCTTCTCCGCGAAATCGCCATAAAGCCGGCGGTATGTCTCGGGATCGAAGGCGACACTCAACATTTCCTTGACCTCGTCCAGCGATGCCCAGATATCTTTTAGGAATACATCCTCGCCCGCGCTGTTTTGGCCGATCGGGTGAAGATTTACATCCTTCAGAACCGTGCCGGCCAGAGCGAACGCTACGACAAGCGGCGGCGACATCAGGAAATTGGCTTTGATATTCTGATGAACGCGTGCCTCAAAGTTGCGATTGCCGGAAAGAACCGAGGCGGCGATAATGTCGTTGTCGATGATCTCCTCCTCGATCGATGCGTCGAGCGGTCCCGAATTCCCAATGCACGTCGTGCATCCGTAACCCACGAGGTTGAAACCGATCTCGTTTAAATACGTCTGCAGCCCGGCCTTTTCGAGATATTCGGTCACGACGCGCGAGCCCGGTGCGAGAGAGGCTTTAACATACGGCGGGACCTTTAGTCCCTTTTCGACCGCCTTCTTCGCGACGATACCGGCAGCGATCATGACCGCCGGGTTCGAGGTATTGGTGCACGACGTAATGGCCGCAATTAGCACATCGCCGTTTCCGATCGTCGTATTTACCGCCGGGCTACCTTCTTCGGTGAAATCGACCCGGTTCGGTGTCGGGCGATTGTTCATCATCTCGATCTCGGTGGCCACATTGGTATTATCCGGGGTAACAGAGCTATGGATCGACTCCGGTGCCGACTTTTGGCTCTGCTCGCCGCCGCCGGACGCGACTCCGTCGGTTGCCGTTCCCATGGTCACCATAAACCGCTTTTCGAGGTCTGCGCCCTCCTTGCCATATCCGCCGTCCGCGACGGATTTTGTAAACAACTCGATGAACCGGTCGTCGAGATTCGACAGCTCGATGCGGTCCTGCGGCCGCTTTGGCCCGGCTACGGATGGCGTGACGGTTTCAAGACTCAGATCAACCGTTGTACTGTAATCTACTTCGCCCTCGGCCGGTATACCGAACATTTCCTGGGCGACATAATAATTCCGTATGGTCTGGATGTGCGCGTCGGTGCGGCCCGTATTCGCGAAATATTCGAGCGTTTTCTCGTCGACGCCGAAAAATCCCATCGTCGCGCCGTATTCCGGCGCCATATTCGCGATCGTCGCGCGATCGGTAGCGTTGAGCGACGTTGCACCCTCGCCAAAAAACTCGACAAATTTGCCCACCACACCTGCCTTTCTGAGCATTTCCGTGATCCTCAATACAAGATCCGTCGCGGTGGCACCCTGCGGCAGCTGGCCGGTTAGGTTAACGCCCACCACGTCGGGAGTAAGGAAGTATACCGGCTGCCCGAGCATTCCCGCCTCCGCCTCGATGCCACCGACGCCCCAGCCGACGATCCCGAGGCCGTTTATCATTGTGGTGTGCGAGTCCGTACCTACTAAGGAATCGGGGAAATAAACACCGTCACGCTCGAAAACGCCCTTTGCAAGGTATTCCAGATTCACCTGGTGCACAATGCCGATCCCCGGCGGCACAACGCGGAAGCCGTTAAATGCCTGAGTCCCCCATTTCAGGAAGCGATACCGCTGGTCGTTGCGCTTGAACTCCATCTCCATATTGCGCTGGTACGCTGCCTCGCTGCCTGCAAAGTCGACCTGGACCGAGTGATCGATGACCAGATCGACCGGTACGAGCGGCTCGATCAA
>DATLNN010000285.1:0-8676 GCA_035536695.1 Pyrinomonadaceae bacterium
CTCCCTTGTGCCATTTGCGCACCGCCGGAAAACGTTCCATCGGATTACCGTGGTAGCTCAGATACTGCGGCGTATAAAACACGAGCTTGCTGCCGATCAACCGGCTGGCGTAATTGCGTGATGAATAATAGTCGTTCGAGCGCAGGTGATAGGTCGACCGATAGTCGAGCCCACCCGACCGGTCGATATCGAAGAGGTTGATCTCTGTCCCGCCGCGCCCGTAGCTGTAGCCGATGACCGCGACCGTGTCGCCGGAAATGAGCATCTCGTCATACCAATCGCTCTGCGGATTTACACCGGGGGCATAAGCATTGACCGCATCGACGGGCCTCAGCGTATTGTCACCGATCTTGACCGTAAATAACCGCCCTCTGCGGAGTATGACCAAATGGTCGCCGTGAACCTTTACAATTCCGCCTTCGTCGACGCCCGAGTGCTGGTTGTTGGTAATAGAGTCGTCGGCGTCGTTTCCGGTCTGCGCCAAGGACTTGGCTGCTGGAGAAGGGGAGGCGTTCGAATTGGCGGCCGATTCACCAAAGAGGCCACTTCGCCGTCGCTCGGCGTCGCGCTTTTGTTTTTCGATTGCTGCGCGAAAATAGTCCTTCAGGTCCTGTTCGGAGCGAAACGCCCGCATTGTCCTGCCGGGTCGCTCCGCGATCGGCACTGTAGGATCGCCGCCGCCCAATGATGCCCTAAGAAAGTAGGTGGAAAATGAATAAGCAAAAACGCCGCCGAAAAGCACTACGAGACCGACCAACACAGATTTTTTCATTTTGTCCTCCACGGGTTATTCCCGTTTGAAAATTCCCATTCATCTGGTTGAACGGGGTGGGCTTCGCTACTTGCAAAATAAATGCAGAAACCCGCAATCAGTAAGAGCGATATCCGGGTACCGTCCTTCCCGATGCGGGCTTATGTAATGAAGGCAGGTTTGTCTTAGCCTCCGGCCCCGTGACACTTTTTAAATTTCTTTCCCGAGCCGCAATAGCACGGCTCATTTGGCTTCATTTTAGGAGTGTCACGCACAAAGGGCGTGTGCCGGGCCGCCTCCGCCCCGGCGACTTCTGCCGTGGACATAGCTCCGGTAAAAGCCATACCCGCGGCTTGGCGTCGCGCTCGCTGGCGTTCGAGACGCTCGAGACGTTCGATCTCTTCTTGTTCGTCGCGCTGGACGATCTCAAGGTTGAAGAGCGCCTTGGTGGTGTTTGTATCGATCCTGTCGAGCATGTCCTGAAACATATCGAACGACTGCTTCTTGTATTCGACCAGCGGGTCCTTCTGGCCATACCCGACGAGACCGATGCCCTGTTTTACATGGTCTATCGAGAGCAGGTGATCTTTCCACTGAGAGTCGATAATGTTGAGCATGATGTACCGCTCATAAGCCCGCAGTGATTCCGCGCCCGCCTGTTTCTCCTTCGCTTGATAATTCGCCGAAGCTTTCTTCCAGATCGCCTCCTCTATCTCGTCGGGATTCATCGTCTTGAAGTCCACGCCGGCATCGCGAGCGGGGTCGATCGCATAGATGCTCTCGATCTCCGCGGCATAGGTGTTGACGTCCCATGTGTCGGCACCGGCTTCAAGGCTTAACATACTCGCCGTAATGTCATGAAGCAGGTCCTTTGCTACACCGTTTTCGCCCAGCAGGTACTCGCGGTGCTCCGGCTCGAACATTAGCTGCCGACGCAAACCGTAGATCGTTTCGCGCTGGCGGTTCATGACGTCGTCATATTTCAAGACGTGTTTACGGGTTTCGAAATTGCGTGCCTCGACCGCCTTCTGAGCACGCTCGATCTGGCGGCTAACCGTTTTAGATTCGATGGCAACGCCCTTTTCCATCCCGAGCCATTCCATCATTGATCGCACCTTGTCGCCGGCAAAGATACGCATCAGGTCGTCCTCGAGAGATAGGACGAAGCGCGAGGATCCCGGATCCCCTTGGCGTCCGGCGCGTCCGCGAAGCTGGTTGTCGATACGGCGCGACTCATGGCGTTCGGTGCCAAGAATATGCAGCCCACCTACGGCGACAACCTCTTTGTGCTCGTCAGCGACTACCGCTTTTGCCTTTCTCAGCTGTTCTTCGAGTTGTTCTTCGCTGGCCTCGTCGGGATTTATCTCCATCCGCTTGAGGTAGTCCCGTGCAAGCGACTCAGGATTGCCGCCCAGCAGGATGTCGGTTCCACGGCCCGCCATATTTGTGGCGATCGTCACCGCACCCTTGCGGCCGGCCTGGGCGATGATCTCGGCTTCCTGCTCGTGGTATTTGGCATTTAGAACTTTGTGAGGCACGCCAATGGCTTTCAGTTTTGCCGCTACAAGTTCCGAATTTTCAACCGAAACCGTACCTACCAGCACAGGTCGTCCTTCCGCATGAAGGTCTTTTATTTCATCTACGACCGCATCCCATTTTTCCGGCAGTGTTCGATAGATCATGTCCGAAGAATCCTTGCGGACCATAGGCATGTTGGTCGGGATCTGCACGACATCGAGCGAATAGACGGTGCCAAACTCCTCGGCCTCGGTCTCGGCGGTACCGGTCATACCGCTCAGCTTTTCGTACATTCGGAAGTAGTTTTGCAACGTTATCGTGGCAAGCGTCTGGTTCTCGCGTTCGATCTTGACGCCCTCTTTCGCCTCGACGGCCTGGTGAAGTCCATCCGACCATCGCCGGCCCTGCATCAAACGGCCCGTAAAGTCATCAACGATGATCACCTCGCCGTCCTGGACGACATAATGATGGTCCTTCTTGTAGAGCGTGTGAGCCTTTAGTGCCTGCTCAACGCAGTGGAGCAGGTCCATGTTGGCGGGATCGTAAAGATTTGACACGCCAAGCAGCTTTTCTGCCTTGGTAACACCTGCCTCCGTGAGCACAGACGAGTGGTTTTTCTCGTCGAGGAGGTAATCGCCGGTCGTGACCTTTGTTTCCTCATCCTTGTGGCCGCGCTCGAAACGCGGAATTATCTCGTTGGCTGTGAAGTACTTATCGGTCGCCTCATCGGACGCTCCCGAGATGATCAGCGGTGTCCTGGCCTCGTCGATCAGGATCGAGTCGACCTCGTCGATGATGGCGAAGTAATGGTCCCGTTGCACCAGCGACTCGACATCGAACTTCATGTTGTCGCGAAGATAGTCGAAACCGAATTCGTTGTTCGTGCCATAGGTTATGTCGCACGCGTAAGCCTCTTTACGCTCGACATCGTCCATGTCGTTCTGGATAACGCCTACGGTCAACCCCAGAAATTTGTGAATGCGCCCCATCCACTCCGCGTCGCGTGAGGCCAGATAATCGTTGACCGTAACGACATTCACGCCGCGGCCTGTGAGACCATTCAGATAGGATGGCAGCGTTGCAACCAATGTTTTCCCCTCACCAGTACGCATCTCGGCGATGCGGCCCTGGTGCAGGGCGACGCCGCCGATCATCTGCACGTCAAAGTGCCGCATGCCCGTCACACGTCGGGAAGCCTCGCGCACGGTTGCGAATGCTTCGGGCAGTATCTCCGTCAGGATTTCCTGTTCGGCTTTGCGACGTTCTGTCTTGTCGTCGATGTCCGCAAGATGACGGACGACCATCTCTTTGAATTTGGGCGTCTGGGCGCGCAGTTCTTCGTCGGAAAGCTTTTCCAGCTTTGGTTCCCAATCGTTAATGTCCTGCACCGTCGAGCGGACATTCTTGAGAAAAATGTCACTGCTTGATCCGAAGATCTTTTTGACGAACTTATCTGCAAATTTGTTAACTGCCATGATTTCCTCTTAGTTTGTTTGACCACCCCGTATCGGGATGCTTGAAGGTTCTCGAGAGCCCTTACGAACGTGCCGGCTACCGGGCACCCCTGATGCGTATCGGGCTGTTTGGCGATCTGAATTATTTCGTATTCAACTCGCCGCTATTTTGCGTTTGACGCTAGCAGCGAGTCGAGGTCGGCGCGGGCGAGATGTAGGCGGACAATGACAAGCGAATTCCGCACGCTGAATCGAGTATGATCGATCACGCGCTTGCGGAGCCTGGTGCTTTCGGCCGCTGCGTAGATCCTGAGAGCGGCGTTTAGCGATTCGAGTAACTTGCGGGCCTCTTGCTCGGAGCCTTTCTTGACCTCAAGCCGGGCCGTGAGCCCCTGACCGTCGAGCTTAAGATCGAATCGCGAATCAACAGCTTCGACATCGGGAAAAGCATTATTTACAAGGCAGTCGCCCAGGGAATAACCGTAGACCATCTCGCGACTGAAGGTTGCGAGCGGCGAACGTACGGCCTCGCTTGTGCTTTCAAACTTCACCGGGGTGAAGCGTCCCGCGCGACTGGTATCTACACACGGAAGCACGGTGGCCTGTAGGAGGTTAAAAGTATCTTTCTTCGCGTCGAAACTTCCGCGGGCGGCGAGGCGGCCGAGGCTGGTCAGAAACTGCTCGACGTCCTCGAGATATATCTGAACCGAGGTCGATACCGGTGTGCGTTTGTCGTCCGGCTTGTTGTCAAACTCATCGCTCGACTCGATCTCGTCGCGCACATCGAACTGGCGAGTCAACGCGGCGCTGGCCATGACCTGCGGCACGGCACCGGCCATCAGCAGACCGAGATACACGCCGAGGGTGGCGAGGACAACTGCAGAATTCTGGGTCTTCGGTTTGGTCAAGAGTTATCTCGCCGAGTTATCGACACTGGGCCGTGCGTTGTTGGAACCGTTCGGCCGAGCCGGCTCCGGCTTGCTCGCGGCTAGCTTACGCTGGATCATTTCCTGAACTATCGGCTTTGGTATGTTGAAGTTCAATACAAGAAGCTTGCCTTCGGCCGTTGTCGTTGCGGATTTCAGGAACATCTGCTCGTCGCCGTCGGTCTGACCGGCAGCCAGTCCCAGCAGTGTGTTAAGACCGCTGGAATAGGTTTTTGCTTCGTTCTCACTCGGCTGTTCGGCCGTCACCTTTGCGGTCAGGACACTGTCAGTCTGTTCGACCGTGACAATGACCCTTTTGGGCTTGAGTTTCTGGGCCGCGACGACCTTGTCGAGATATCCGAGCCACCCCGCATCGCCCACCGCCAGGATCCAATCCTGAACAAGCTTCTCCATTTTGGGGTCGTTCTTGAACCCGTTCGGAGGCGGGATAGGCTTGGGATTTTTCAGTACAATGGTCTTTCCATCCTTGGCAAGGCCCAAGGTTCCCGAAATAGTGACCTTAAACGGCGTATCCAGTCGGACCTTTTCGGGGCCGACCTGTTCAAGAGTTTTCGTGGCCTGGTCAGTCATCGGCCTTTTATTAATATAAACCCCAAATTTATCCTCTTTTGCTTCTTCCGTCGCGGGAGTTTCTGGCGAAGCGTCGGGTGATGGCTTTGGATCCGTTTTCGCGTCTGGTGCCGGTTTCGTCTCAGCGACCGTATCCTCGTCGGGGGTGCCGTCGACTGATTGGACCGGCGATTTGACCACACGGCCGCGACCACGGTTTCTCCTCGGCGGCGCGGACGCAACCCCTGAATTCCCGCTAAATGACGGCAGGTTGCCGTCCACTACGTTCGGGTTGGGCTGCGCGTAGACAGGCGGCGTGTCAATGACGCTGTTGCCGGGCGACGGCGTTGTTACCGAGAATCCAGGCGGGAAACCTGCGAAGTTGTCGACGGTACCTATGGGGTTATTCGCCAACTCTTGTTGGGCCGCGTATCTTTCAGGATCCGAGTACTTTAAATAATCCGACGGATAATAGAGCGGGCCTGTCTCACCGGACACATCGACAAACGTGATCTCGGCATCCTCCAACTCTGTTTTATCGTAAACCGCATCTATGTATTCGCGTTCGGTACCAAACAGGGCCGATCCCACATAGATCACATCCAGAGCCTGACAAACCTGCCCCACCAGCGGGCTGTCGCAGCCCTTCATCGTTAACAGCGAGGTTTGGGCAACGATCAGAACCGCGAGTAAGTTGGCAGCCGCCGCAAGACCCAGAATCTTGTAGATCCTGGGCGACAATTCCCAGTTCTTGATCTCGTAATCCCGAAACAGCTCCCCTTTCTCACTAGGAGCCCGTCCGGGTGCTGGTGCGGGTTCCGTATTGTAAAATGACTGCTCAAACATATCGATATTAAAGACGTCCAAAAATGCTGTCGCTTGCTTCAGTCTTAGACGCTTTGCCACGCACATTCGTTGCGAAGCAATTTAGCAGTTTAGCACTTTCGGGCCCTCTTGGAAAGATTAGACTTCTCCCTGGTAACCCACTAATATGCTTGTCTATGCCTCGCAATCGCGATCGTACACGCAGCCGTCCGCGGTCATCGACGTCTAGGTCCCGCCCAAAGCGTGAACGGACAGATAAACGCTCGTTTGCAGAGGAAAGTTCGCCCAAACCGGCTACACCAGTGCAAACGCCGCGGCAACTTCGGGCTGTCGAGCGGCTGCTGAAAGGGATAGGCATTCCACAACCCCTTCCTTTTAAGCCGGACACATTCCAGCTCGAGGCCCTGGCGGCAATTGAGACCGAGGACGTGCTCGTTACTGCTCCGACCGGCAGCGGTAAGACGTGGATCGCCCGCGAGGAGATCCGCCGCCTCCTTGCGGCGGGAAAGCGTGCCTGGTACACGACACCGCTCAAGGCGTTGACCAATTCTAAATACGCTGAGTTTTCCACCGAATTTGGCGCTGAAAATGTCGGCATCCTGACCGGCGATCGCAAGGAAAACTCAGGAGCCCCGATCATTGTCGGCACTACCGAGATCTATCGAAATCAGCTATTTGACGCCATGCGCGAGGGCGGAAGGGTCGAGACGGATTTTGTGATTCTGGACGAGGCCCATTATCTCGCCGACGAGGAACGGGGACATGTCTGGGAGGAGGCGATCATACTCTCACCGCCTCGTATTCGCTTGCTGCTGCTTTCCGCTACAGTCGGCAGGGCCGAGGATTTCGCTGCGTGGATCGAGGACGTTCGCGGCAATAAGGTGCGAATTATAAAAGCCGGACCGCGGCCTGTCCCGCTTCGGGCTGCCTATCTTTCAGGAGATCTCCAGCTGTTTCCGCTCCTCGGCGAGGATGGAAGCTATAATCGTGACATCGATCAGTTTGCCCGGCAAAAGCCACAACAAGGTCACAGAAGGCGACGGCACTAAAAGCTCCCCTCCTTGTTTAGGAGGGGTGGCAGCCGCTTCGGCTGACGGGGTGGTAGATCGGCAGAGTCTTCATCATGTCCTCGAACAAACGACAATCCCCCCGCAACGAGCGACCGCATAATCGTCCTTATCTTCAGGAATTCCGTACCAGGTTGCGAAAGAACCTAACGCCCGCGGAGGCCGCGATGTGGCAAATGCTCAAAGGCACCCAAGTAGATGGTCGAAAGTTTAGGCGGCAGCACAGCGTGGGCAATTACATCCTGGATTTCTTCTGTCCGAGCGAGAAACTCGCTGTAGAGCTGGATGGCGAGGGACATTATCATGCGCTGACTGAGATTAGCGACCAGGCGAGGAAGAGGTATCTATCCGAGCTCGGCATTAGGGTTCTTAGATTCGAGAATAAGCTCGTGTTTGACGACCCAGGGTTTGTCTTGACGCGGATTCGAGCGAATTTTGGGTGGTGGAACTCCCGCACGATCCCCGAAGTTGACGCGTTCCGCGTTCTCTACCACCCCGACCGCCGAAGCGGCGGCCACCCCTCCTAATCAAGGAGGGGGGCTTCGCGTGCTAAGCTCGCTCGGCAAACTTACTTCATTCCCCCAATAAGAATATCGATATCGCTCTGTGACACAGTCAGATCGAGAGTTAGATCGGTACCGCGGGCCTCGAATCTGGCGTTCTTGATCATGCGGCCATATACTTGCTGGTCCGCCCGCTTCGAGCTGCCGAGAAACGCCCCCCCGATCATTTGCAATCCTTCGAGCGTCTCTTTGAGCCCCGCCGCCTGATCGGGCCGTGTCGCCCTGGCCAACATTTGCAACGTTGCACCGCTGGCCGTCACGTCCAACCACCCGGATACGTAGCGGATCGAATCGATATTTGCCCCTAGCTCGTCATTGTCAAGCGGAAGCAGTTTTGACAAGCCGGCCGGCGTCTTCATCGCAAACGTCACAACGGCCGCTTCTCTGGCCGGAAGAAGCGAGCTGATATCGGCAGTGATGCGGGATTTTCCTTCGAGCGTCTCGCGAACTTTCGAGTGGGCCCCCAGGACCAGGGTATTTCGGTCGAGACTTGCCACGGCGACGTCGCGGGTAAGGCCCTTTAAAGCTTCATCAAAGAAACGCGCTATCTTCGAGTTGCCCACGGTGACGGAGGTCTTTTGAACTACATCTTTCGCGGAAAAGACATAGACCGTCCGATCACCGATCTTCTCTTCCCTGTAAGTGCCCTTCGATGCCAGCTTTGCCACGGATATTAACGCTCCGGCATTGATATCGCCGCTCGCTATGGCGACGGTCTGCCCATCGAAATTCGTGCCCGACCCCGGCTTGATCGTCGCCCCGACGGCGACCTGGTCAAATTTCCTGAGGTCGATGCCGGTCCGGCTTTCAACTTCAGCAACCTTGGCCATGATCTCGCCCAGCATCGGCTGATTTGCCGACAGGACCTTTGGCAGGGCGTCGCCCAGGAAGCGTTTGGAGTCAAAGACCACAACAGCGTCAGATGCCGGCAGCAGCGAAACGAGGCGTGCACTCTGTGCTTGCCTGGACACTCTCGCGGGTTTCGCAAAAACGGCTATATTT
>DATLNN010000286.1:0-2955 GCA_035536695.1 Pyrinomonadaceae bacterium
TCCGTCGGGCCTGATCGAATTTGGCCAGAAGATCAAGAGCACGGAAACGTTCTCTACCAACGGCAACGGACACCACAGCGCGCCGCGGGCGAAGAATTCGCCACGGCACGAAGCGAAGTGTTTTGCGTTTCGGGCGTCGTCATGTCGCTCTTTACCAGGCGGGTTATTAATCTCTATTTAATTGAATTAATAATGTACTGGCTCATACATTTTAATGCGTCGTGGCGGCGCCGGCTGCGAAGGTGTGCTCCGCTAATAGGGCAAGGTCGTCTCTCCTTTCGGGAGTTCCGCCGTAATTAAAACTTTTCTTTAGCCAAGCAGGGCCGCGTCTGTCACGAACAGATCAAAGCTGGAGTTATTTCATGTTTCCTCGGCTTTGTTAGCGGCCCTGCCCCGAGCGATAAAAGTATTTTCTTAAAGCAGAAGTCTCCCCAACAACGCAGTTCCCCACGCAAGAATCAGTCTAGACAAAATTTTTGTAACGAACCCGCCCCCGGCGGTGTTTTGAAGGATAGAAAGCAATTTCGTACGGGACGAAGGCCAAGTCCGTGAACTTGTATTTCGCTTTTCTACTCTAGCGTTTTGTGTTGCGGACGTTAGGAGATCTACACCGGCTGTCGGGCCTCCGGCCGCTGGCGTGAAGCGGATCTTGTTTTCCGCAAGCGGGTCTGGCCTGTTCGACAGCATGATGCGCCGATCAGATCTTTTGAAAGGAGCGTGTTATGAACCGTGCAGTAAGATCATTGGCATCGATATTCTTTCTAGTTCTCATTCCATCTTTAATTAACGGTCAGACAGACGATAAAGGGGCCGAATGGCTCAACACCGAGGCCGTGGAGCTCATCAAGGCGAAACAATACTCGCAGGCGATCGGATTACTGGAGCGGTCGATCAAACTTAAACCTTCCTTTGCAACCGCGCATGTAAACATGGGAGTCGCGCTCCATTTGGCCGGGGATTCCCATGCTGCGGTCACGTACATGAAAACGGGAATCGAACTTGACGACTCCGCGTTGGCTCGGAACCAGCTTGGTGTGGCGTTGACATCGCTAAAACAATACGACGCCGCACTTGGCCATCTGAAGAAGGCTGTCGAGCTAAAACCGGATTACACTCTGGCCTGGGTTAATTTGGCAAGCGTCTATTTTTACAAGGGAAATCTAAAGAAAGCAGCCGAAACACTCGAGGCGATCAAATCGCGCGATCCGTCAAATCACGTTGTCCGGACAAATCTCGGGCAGATCTACGCATATCAGTATCGCTTTGGCGAGGCTATCGAGGAGTTGTCCGCCGTCAAACGCGAACGGCCCGGTGACGAAACGGTGAACGTCGCGTTATGCGAGCTATACCTGTTAAGGAACGACCGGGATTCGGCCCTCGAGATATATCGAAGCTTTAAATCGACCAACACTTCGCTTGCCGAGAAGCTATTTGAGTCAATTTCGCGTGGGCGGGTCGTGTCGGCGAAGGATCGATGACCGAAGTTTCTTTAACTTGACGCAAGTGGGAAGCCCGACCCCGCTCCGGCGGCGAGGACTTCTGGCGGCCGGCTGTCACAAAAGCGCCGGGGCCGGTGTTTCTCTATCAAATATCTTTGGGAGGTTTCTATGCTCAAAACAACACTTTTACTTACGATCCTCTGTTGCGTCGGCTTTGCGTTCGGCGTGCAGGCCCAGACCCCTGACGCGACGGCTCTCGCTGCGGCCCTGGACAAGAACAAATACAAGAAGAAAGACAAGGTAAAAAATGGTGTCGATCTCTCAGTTGAGGTGTATGTCGACATCAAGAACGAACCGGCCGTTCGTCAGCCTTCTGCATATTCCGGCCAATATGCGGACGGGTACGGCGGGTTTAGTCTCGATCTAAAAGTCGCGGCTGACGGCACGGCCGAGGCATCGGGCGTTGAGACCATCAATGGTGATCCGCAAGCCAATAAGATGTCGTTCACGCTTAGAAACGCGCGCGTAACCGGTGCCGTGCTGACCGCGGACAAGGTTTTCGCTAACGGCCAGACGGAGAGACTGGAGGCGGTATTCGTGAATCGGACGACCTTGAATGGTAAGAACGCCAATCAGATCGAGTCTCGGGAGACGCAATTTGGGCTCGGGTTTATTCAGGCTAATGGGAAATGGACGAACCGGGTTTTTATGACCGCTAAATAATTCGTGTCAGTAGCCCGCACGTGAGTAAGGGCCACGCTAGCAAGCAAAATTCATTGGCTCCCATTGGCGTCCTGATACCGAGAGTGGCCCTTACTCACGTGGGGGCTACTGACCCGCCGGCTTCTGCAAGCAACAGCTCATAATCCTCAATAGCCGAACGGATGACCTCATATGATCCTTCGCGACCGTACGAATGTGTGATCTCGCAAACATTCGGTTCGTCAGGAAGGCTCTTGTAGGTGAGGAAGTAATGCTCGAAACGCTTGAGAATGCCCTTGGGCAATTCGGCGAGCTCTTTATACTGCTCAAACACCTTATCCCCTTTTAACACAGCGATTATCTTGTCATCGGCTTCGCCGCCGTCTAGCAGGCAAAAGCCGCCGATCGGCCGCGCTTTAAGGATTATGTCACCCCGCGGGATGTGATGCTCGCTGAGTACGAGGATATCGAGCGGATCGCCGTCGCCCTCTACGATGTTCCGACCTGATTTGCTGCTCGCTAGATTAGCGATCGATCGACCGCAGTAGGTCCGCGGTATAAAACCGTAGTTTGCGGGAACGACATTCGAATACTGCTGTGGCCGGTCGATCTTTAGATAGCCGGTCTCTTTGTCCACCTCGTACTTAACCGTATCCCTCGGGACGATCTCGATAAATACAGTGACAGTTTCCGGTGCGTCGATGCCGATCTCAATTCCGTGCCAGGGGTGTGCCTTGTTTGTTCGAAACATTACGCCATTTTACCAAAGGCGGGTAAAATCGGTGGAATGCGGGACGCTCTGAGCATTGAAAAC
>DATLNN010000287.1:0-19820 GCA_035536695.1 Pyrinomonadaceae bacterium
AGCAAAAGAACTAACACGAGATTAACTATCGACTGTTGTTGAGATCTTGTTTTCATTGGTAGCGTTCCTCCTAAGTGATTGATTAATTTGTTTTCGCGGCTCACGGCAAGCTGAAGACACACCGATGCCGTTGAACAAAACTGGTTGTTCCATCAGCCGCTCGGCGCTAAACTGTCGTTACGGTTTGAGCGGATCAAGCGGCCCGTCTGGTTTTTTTTCCAAGCGGGACCGATTTTGACGGATAAGGCATGATAAGTCTTTCCGTTCCAATGAATTTTTTGTTCCGTTTTTTTTCCGGTCTTTTCCGAGGATCGAATGTCGAGAGAACAGAAGGAGTTATATGAGTTCGGCGATTTTCGCCTCGACGTTGGCGAGCGTCAGCTCGAACGCCTCGACGGAACCACTAAGGGATCGCTACCTGAAAAAGCCTTTCAAACACTCGTCCATCTTGTGCGAAATCCCGGAGAACTTCTGACCAAAGAAGAGCTCCTTTCCGTGGTCTGGCCGGACACCATCGTCGAGGAGAACAACCTCGGCAAGGCGATCCACGCCTTACGTCAATACCTCGGCGAGAAGACCGGGCAACAAAAGTACATAGAAACTGTCCCGAAGCACGGTTACCGTTTTGTCGCGCATGTCCGCAGAGCCGAAAGTATTGGCCGCCCGCCGGCAGCAGAAAATGGTTCCGTCGCGAAGATCGACGACACACCTCGGAACACGGAACGCCGCGCATCTGGTTTGCCGGATTCGAGCGGCGACGAGACCCCTACGCAAAGTGATGAGAAGCCGCAGACCTCATTTCTACTGCCGGTCACATCATCACGACCAAACCTGCTTTTTCGCCGTTGGCCGCTTGTTTTAATTGGATTGCTCTTGCTCTCGGGCTTGCTTTTAGGATTGAATGCAGGCGGACTGCGCGAACGTCTTTTAGGCACGGGCACGCCGGTTCGAATCCAGTCGCTGGCGGTGCTCCCCCTTGAAAATCTGTCGGGCGATGCTTCACAAGAATATTTCGCCGACGGCATGACCGATGCAGTGATCACCGACTTGGCAAAGATCGGAGCGCTGCGGGTGATCGCGCGGCCCTCGGTGATGCAGTATAAGGGAGCGCAAAGGCCTTTGTCCGAGATCGGCCGCGAACTGAATGTGGATGCGGTGCTGACGGGTTCGGTGCTGCGCTCGGGCGAGCGCGTGCGGATCGCCGTGCAGCTGACCCATATCGCAACGGACAGAAATTTATGGGCGGATAGCTACGAGCGGGACCTGCGCGATGTGCTGGCGTTGCAGAAAGACGTGACACGAGACATCGTCGGCCAGATCAGGATCAAGCTCACACCGCAGGAGCAGGGACAATTCGGCAGTGTCCGTCCGGTCAATCCGGAAGCTTACGATCATTATCTTCGTGGAAAGTTCTATCTCCACCGCCAGGACAAAGACAATAACGAGGCTGCCATCACGGCGCTCGAGTACGCCGTTGGGGCAGACCCGACATTCGCCGCGGCGCATGCCGAACTTGCCCAAGCCTATGTATGGAAGCTATTTCTCTTCTCACCGGAGGAAAAAGATCTTACGGAAAAAGCCTTTGTCTCGGCAGAGAAAGCGTTGTCTCTCGATCCTGAGCTCGCCGTAGCCTATCTCGCGCGCGGCCGCCTGTTATGGACACCCGCAAACCGCTTTCCACACGATAAGGCGATCATCGAATATCGTCGGGCTATCGAGTTGGATCCAAACCTCGACGAAGCGCGAAATCAGCTCGCGCTTGTTTACAATCACATCGGCGCGTTCGATGAGGCACTGCGCGAGTTGAAGCTCGCCATCGAGACTAATCCCGGCAACAGCTTGGCCCGCTTTCGCATCGGAGAAACTCTTCTTTTCCAGGGCAGGTACGAACAGGCTTTAGCGGCTCTGCGCGACACGCCGAAGGATGCCAATCCGGCACTCGTCGGGCATCAGATAGTTTGGGCGCTTTTTAATCTCGGAAGGAAGAAAGAAGCGGCGGCCGCGTTAGACCAGTTTCTTAAAGAAAACCCCGCCGACAACCGCGGCCTCTTCACCAGCCAACTCGCAGTAATGGCCGCTTCGGAGGGACGCTCAGACGAGGCCGAGGCCAAGATCCGTCAAGCGATAGAAAATGGCAAGGGTTTCGGCCATTTTCATCACACCGCTTTTCACATCGCCAGCGCATACGCCTTGATGAACAAACGCCAAGAGGCAACGAACTGGCTCGAGTCCGCCGCGGAAAACGGCTTTCCGTGTTACGTGATGTTCGAGAACGAAAGCTCCCTGGCCAATCTCCGAGGGGACCCTCGTTTCAAGGCGCTGATGGAAAAGCTTGAACAACGGTGGGGAGTTTATCAGAACAGTAGCCCGCAATAGCCGCTGCTCGACCCCTAGCTCGACATCACTACCGAAACTATTGACTTGTCGCTCTATAATTGTATATTCTCGGATCGCTTGCGGGTAAATAGATGGTGAGATTTGGTTTTCAAAAGTATCGACGACCGTTGACGCCCTTGATGTTCTTGCTGACTTTGTTGGTTTTTCCCGACAAACGTGGCTGGGCGCAGGGCTGAATTTTAGCTCGTCAAAGCGCGCCCGTGTCCGGTGCGTTGTGTTCGGGAACAGGTGGCGGAACTTCGCCGACCGGTGATGACGGCTATCTTGCGCCCGGCGACTGGCAGATCGCTGTCGGATATCGATGGCAGAAGTCTGATCGGGCATTCATCGGGACTGAGGAGCAGGTGGAAAGGCGTCGGCTCGGCATCATTAGTATTAACCGGATAAACCTTTTCGATGTCGGTGTCACGTACGGCGTAACGCCGCGGTTCAGTCTTTCGGCGGGCATACCTTTTGTGTTCGCTTCCAGAACCCGACCAGGCGCCGTGGACCGATTAATGGGAATTCCGAACGCCCCCGATCAAATATACAAAAGCATTGGTTTTGGCGATCTGGCGGTCTCAGGGCGGTTGTGGCTCATCCGGCCGCCAGCCGAAAAACGCCAGAACATATCGATCGGTTTCGGCATGAAATTTCCGACTGGAAAGAAGAATGTCAGCACCGTGGTCGATACGCCAACCGGGCGCCAACGGCGGATAAACGACCAATCGATACAACTCGGCGACGGCGGATTCGGTTTTACGATAGATGCTCTGGCCTTCAAATCGTTCAGACGAATGACATTGTTTGGTGCCGGAACCTATCTCTTCAATCCGAAAAATACGAATGGCGTACCCGCAGGAAGGGTCCGTCCGTCCGAAGCCATGATGTCGGTTTCGGATCAATATCTGGCCCGGGCCGGAGCATCATTTCCGGTTTCCCGCGTCCGCGGATTGGCGCTTGGCATCGGTGCAAGGGTCGAAGGCGTTCCCAGCCGGGACGCGATCGGCGGCAGCGACGGATTTCGCCGCCCCGGATATGCGATCTCGGTCGAGCCCGGGCTGTCTTACACGCGAGATCGAGAAACCTGGACCTTAAATGTACCTATCCCGGTTCTCCGCAATCGTGTCCGAAGCGTTCCCGAGATACGCGATAACGTTCGCGATGCCGCCGCCTTCGCCGACTATTTGATCCTGCTTGGCTATTCCCGCCGTTTCTGATGCCCCTCTGTTATCCCGTACATGCGTAGATCATTAGGCCAAGTCGAGGACGCCATCCATGCGAAAATGAACCCCCTATTGCCTAAAAAAAAGAGTAGTATTGGTTTTTTGTGAGGCAGTTCGATTCCATTGACT
Organism: Pyrinomonadaceae bacterium; assembly: GCA_035536695.1. Lineage (GTDB taxonomy): Bacteria > Acidobacteriota > Blastocatellia > Pyrinomonadales > Pyrinomonadaceae > OLB17. Next base: position 3,732 of record DATLNN010000287.1, read on the forward strand.
TGACCAGTACATAAGAATATCCTTCCCCTTAAGTGCCCACCGCCAGCAAGAACAAATTCCGGATAGGAGACCAACTTGGCCATCATAAAATTGTCGAGAAGCTTGGCGAAGGCGGCATGGGGGCAGTCTTTCTCGCAAAAGACCTGAATCTCAAGCGCAGTGTAGCTATAAAGATCTTGCCGCAGAGTGTCCCTTCGGACAATAGCCGGTTAAGCCGTTTTAAGCTGGAGGCAGTTGCTGTTTCAGCTTTGAACCATCCCAATATCCTTACGATCCACGAGATAGGAGAATGTAATGGTGAACACTTTATAGTTTCGGAGTATGTCAAGGGCGTTACGCTGCGTGAAGCGATCTGCGACCTCACCGTAAGCCGATCGATCGATATTGCGGTTCAAGTTGCATCTGCATTGCAGGCCGCCCACGAGCACGGCATCATTCACCGGGATATTAAGCCCGAAAACATAATGGTCCGCGGGGACGGACTGGTCAAGGTTCTCGACTTTGGCCTTGCAAAACTCACCGGGCAGCCCATTGAAGCGGTTGACAACGACGCGGCGACCCTCCGATTTCTCAAGACAGAACCCGGCACGATAATGGGTACACCCACCTATATGTCGCCGGAACAGGGACGCGGTCGGGATGTCGACCACCGCACCGATATTTGGAGCTTGGGAGTCGTGCTATTTGAGATGCTTGCCGGTACTACCCCATTCAAAGGCGAGACGGCGATGGACACCATCGCCTCGATACTTGAGAAAGATCCGCTGCCTATGCCGCGGCGAGCCGCGGCAAACGGCGCGGCTATCATCGTTTCGAGAGCCCTGCAAAAGGGCGTTGATGATCGATATCAAACCATCGGCGAAATGCTTATCGATCTCCAGTCCCTAAAGCGTCGAAGCGAAGCCCGGGCCATCGAGGAGTCCTCACAAACAAACGAGCGTGTTACCGAAATACTCCGGCCGGGTGTCACCGCACGGACGCTAAGATGGCCCAAATTAGCGTTTTCCAAGGTGGCGTTGATCCTTGTAGGCATCGCGTTTGCGGCAGGAGCCGTAGCTTATGTCGCCTCAATTAAACAGACGGTGTCCGTGCAATCCCCGGCCGTTAGTTCAAGAGACTCACGGGCGTACGACCTTTATATGCGCGGTAAGGTAAAGGTGGCGAGCGAGAACCGGGAAGACACCGAAGATGCGATCAAACTACTCGAAGAAGCCGTAGCGCTCGACCCTAACTTTGCCGAGGCCTATGCCCAACTGGCCCGTGGTTATAACACCATGGCATTTAAATACAGCTCGGACGCTGAGAGGAAACGCTTCTACGAGAATGCTGAGGTTGCGATAGAAAAAGCCCTCGAGTTAGATCCTGATGCTGCCGAAGCCCATTTCGCTCGCGGGCTGATCCTCTGGACGAACACAAGACGCTTCCCTCACGAACACGCCATTCGATCCTACAAGCGCTCGTTAGCATTGGACCCGAATCTGGACGAGACGCATCATCAGCTGTCTTTGGTTTATTCGCACATTGGTTTGCTGGACGAGGCTGAACAAAGTGTCAATACGGCGTTGGAAATAAATCCGAACAACACTCTGGCCCGTTTTCGCGCTGGAGTGTATACCTTTTATCAGGGAAGGTTCGACGACGCGATAATGGTTTTCAAGACCATTCCAAGCGACTTTGCTCCGCTTATCGTTGACCGGAGCATGGCCGAGGCTCTCATTCAAAGTGGGCGGGTCAGCGAGGCGGAATCACTGGTCGACGACTATTTAAGAAGATATCCTCAGGATGAGGGCGGGAGTTTTACGAGCTTGAAGGCACTGCTGCTGGCAAAGGCGGGGAAACAAAAAGAGGCAGAAGAAGCCATCACGCGCGCGGTTCAAATCGGAAAGGGCTACGGCCATTTTCATCACACGGCGTATAACGCCGCGTCCACGTACGCGGCCCTAAATAGTCCCGACGAAGCCATAAAATGGCTGGAGTTCGCGGCAGACAACGGATTTCCGAACTACTCCTATTTCGACAATGATCCAAATCTGAAAAACATTCGAAATCATCCACGATTTGTGGAGTTTATGACCCGGCTAAGATCCCGTTGGGAAGGATTCAAATCTCTCGCCCAAGCTTCTCAAAATGTCACGAGGTCGAGCCGTGGCGTAAATTAATCGAGGACAAATGCCACGGCCGAAGCCCGCCGCCCCTTATGGACAACAAATACCAGATCCCAAAGAACAAAACACCCGAGACCCGCACCGAGATCCTCCAGCACAAGATCGAGGAACTCGTAAAGCAACGCGACGCCGAGAAAAACCTCCCCGCCAAACAAGCCCTAAACGCCCAAATCACCAAGCTCTTCGCCGAGTACGAGCGGGCAAAGCTATAAGAAAGAATTCTTGCTACTTCGGGCCAGCGACCTCGACGGCACGACGACCGCCCACCGGTGGCATGCTCACGCACGACTCCTGTGGTGAATCCGGCGGCGAAGTAAAAATGACCCACAAGAGATCATTGAAATGGTCACCGCGAGGGATTTGAGGCGTGGAAAGGGACACGGTGTATAATCGAGTCGAAAGAGCAGGAGCGTAAGAAGTATGAATATCGCAACAGCGGACACCGTAATTCCTATCCCGTTCATGGCGGACACTCGGTCGGTGCGCCTTCATTTTGATTTTGAGGACCAAAAGCGAAAAATGACTCCGGACGAGTTTTGGGAGTTTTGCGCCAAGAACCGCAAGATCAGGGCGGAATTAACAAAAGATGGGGACGTTATCATTATGCCGCCGACAGGCTTTGAATCGAGCGAGAAAAGTATAGAAATTGGATCTCAACTATTAAATTGGGCCAAAAAAGACGGAAATGGAAAAGTTACTGATTCTAATGGAGCGTACGTGCTGCCAAGCGGAGCAACTTATGCTCCCGACGCCGCCTGGGTCAAGAAAGACAGGTTGAAACATTTCACGCCGGAGCAGATGAAGAAATTCCTGCCGCTCGCTCCTGACTTTGTCATCGAGCTGCGTTCGGAGTCTGACAGCCTGGACGATTCGAAAGCCAAGATGGCAGAATGGATCGAAAACGGAGTTCAACTTGGATGGTTCATCGATCCTCAGAATAAGCAGGTTCATATTTACCGCCCTGACCGCGACGTAAGAATACTGGATGATCCTGCTGCAGTCTCTGGCGACGATATTCTCCCCGGTTTCGAACTCGATCTATCTGAAGTTTGGTAAGTTCCGATCGCTGGCTGCGGCAAAATTCATCCACAGCTCCATCGAATCCGGCATGTTAGTTACGGTCGGATCAATTGTCGAACAAGTACAGGGCACGCCGTTAAGTCTGCAAGCACGTGATGTTCTACCACCCCCATTTCGGAAGGGGCATGTTCATTACAGCCAGCTTTCGGCGTCTATGTTCAGGGCTGGCCCGGACGATATCGCCTGACGGCCTGGGCATTGACGTCGGACTCGGTAAAAGCGACCTTCTTGAATTCCCCGCGGGCAAACATTTCGACCTGGTCGGCGTGCCAGGGCGAGGCGGGCAGGCTGCTCTGGCCGTAGCCAAGCACCGAATACGCACGTGGCGTGTCGCCGAATTCGACGGCCAACACCCAGCCGTCGCCGCCGTTCGCAGCCAGCTTGCCGTCCCCTGAGCGGGCGAATCCGAGCACACGAAAACACCCGAGGTCGTTGCCGCAGCCGCCGACGGGAACGTCGACGGCCCCGCGCCTGACGCGGTGTACTTCGCCCCACGTGACATCCAGGGACCCATACCGGCGTTTGACCTCAGCCACCGCCTGCGTGAATGACTCGACCGCCCGCGTCGGGTCGGCAAGTCCGCGCGGCGTGTTAAAGGGGTCGTCGGCCGTCCAAACCTTTGCAAACCTGCGCTCATTCGGGAGCATCACCCGTTCGGGGCGACGCAGCCCGGAATAAGTCGCCCACCATTCCTCAAACAGCGTCGAGCCGCGGCTTTCGGGCGACGCCGTGTTGTCCCATTTTTCCAGTAGTGCAAGCGCTGAGGCGACGTCGCCCGTCGGGTTTGTAGCCTTGACCGCCGCGATGAGGTCGGGCTTGACCCGCTCTGCGGTGAGCATTCGATAGTTGTTCTTTAACCGGAGCACATCCTCGAGGCTGAATTTCTCATCGCCGCCTATCAACTGCAGGGCAAGCTGGCTGCGCAGGCTCAGCTCGGGTTTCTCAAAATTTGGGTACGCGTTCCTGATATCCACCTTCGCGCGGATATTTGTGTAATGCGGCGAGCTGTTCTCGTTGTGCACATACCCGCCCGGCGGGTTGAGCACTTGCGGCAGCTCTTCGAATGGGACATATCGCGTCCAGATGTCCGTGCTCTTGCGTGCAGGGAGCGCAACCGTATCTTCGCCCGGCGGATGGGGCAGAAGCGGCAGTGTGGCGTTCCAGATCAGATAAATGTTGCCCGCGCGGTCGGCGTATGTGAAATTCGATGTCATGCGCGCACGCATTTTCATCGCCTCCTTCCATTCGGCGATCGATCTCGAGCGCATCATCTTCAGGAACTGCTCGCCGCCGCGGATCTCGCCGTCGCCCGCAAACTTGAATACATAGATCTTGCCGCCGTCTCGGTGGATGACCGGCCCGAGCGGTGTCGACCACACCTCACGCGTCTCGCTCGACAGGCCCTCGCCGTTGCGAAACTCGGCGGTCAACAGTTCGCGTTTCATCGGGTGTGAAACGCCGTCCAGCAAATACCGGTCGGCGGCGCGCGGGTCCACATCGAGGGCGTATATCTCGTCCAGGTCCGCCTCGTTGTTGGTGGTGGACCAGCCGAGGTCGCGATTGAACCCGCCTATCACCGAGAAGGGCCCGCCGATGCGAAAGTCACCGTAAAAATCCACGACGCCCGGCACGGTCATGTGCGCTTCGTAATAGCCGGCGGTCCAAGCCAGGTGCGGGTTTCTAAGCAGGATCGCCCGGCCCGATCTTGTCCTGCTCGGTGCAAATGCCCACGCGTTCGAGCCGTCATTGCCGTCCCCACTCTCGACCGCGGCCGTAGCCGCCGAGCCAGCTGCGGTCGTCTGAGGCGTCGGAGTGGGGGTCGGGGCGAGGCGGTTCAAAAAGGCGCGCACCTTCCGCGGCGAGAGCGTCACGATCTCGACGGCCGCAACGTCCTGGCCCGTAAAATCCGCAGGCATATTCGGCGGAAAGTCGGACGCGTGCTCGCTGATATAGCGGTTCACCCCCGCCGCAAAGCCCTCGTAGACATCCCGAACATCTTTTGACAGGCTCGGATATTTCGCAAGCGTCCCCGGCCGGTGCCGCCCGTAAAGAAAGTCTGTCTCGATCCGCTCGTAACCGCCTACCGAAGCCCACCGCCCGCTCGCCGACAACACCGCCATCGGAGTCGCCGTGCCGTAGTCCTCACACTGCACCCAGGCCAGGGCGTAACCCGCCGCCCTCAGGTTCCGTGCCCGAATATGCGGCACACCATGGGCAGTCCTTACCACCTCCACCTCACGCCAAAGCTCGCCGGCGGCGGCCGGCCGCGCGGGAGCATTGTTCGCCAAAAGGCACAACCCAGCGAGGGCCATCGATCCGAACCAGTAGCGCACACTGCTTTTGCCCTGCCATTGAATGCTCATTTTTTCGCTGTCGCTAGTAAACCGCAAACGAAAACGGGGTGCAAGTCGCCGCGAAGATGCAGGCGCAAGCCCGCACGTAAGTAAGGGCGGTTCACGCGAGCCTCCAGCAGCCCGGCGGATTCCGAACAAGCTAACAGGCTCAGGCAGGATTCCGTATGATGTGTACCGCCCTCACTAAGGTGCGCTCGGGCCCGCCGCAACCCCACCGCCGTGACATGGCTTGTTGCATCTATACAAGATCTTGCAATCTGCGGCACATTCGTGCTACCCTCGATTCGCGCGGATTCGCATCTTTTGCTGATCCCTGATCTTTGACAACTCGAGAAAAACTTCGGTAGCCGGTTGGCTGCAACCCAACACTCAGGGAAACGCGGACGAAATGCAGCGTCCCAATTTGTGCTGCCATCGTGCGCAGTTCGTGGCACAATCGGCGTACAGCGTTCGGCTCCGATGTTGGATGGGACAACGCCGTTGTTGGGCTAACATCACGGTTTTCAAGATGTTCTTTTTTTTGAAAAAACGCGGGGACAGTTGGGACGGCGGGACAGCCGGGACACGGACAGGATGAGTTGGCACCGGTTGGCAGCGGGCCGCGGCCAGCCGCATTCTTGTCTCCGGGGTCCTGTGTGCACTCTGCGTTTAAGATCGATTTCTAAACCCGGCGAGAGCAGAGGACGCAGTGAAATTCTTGCTGGAACAAGGCGTTCTTAACGTAAACATTATTGTTTTCAACAATTTGCCTTTTGTCCCAAACCTCTGTGGGACAAATGGGACGGCGGGACAAGCGGGACAAGCGGGACATGGGACAAGATGGATTGGCAGTTGGCGGTGGCAGTGGGCAGTAATCAGTAGGCAGTAGTCAGGGAGAGGACCCGTGGAACGCAAAAGGCGGAACTTCTACCTGTACTTGGACCTGAAACTCAAACTCCGGAAAAAAAGGCCGTTGTAGTTAACATAGCTGTTTTCAATATGTCGAGTTTTTTGAAAAAACGTTGGGACAGTTGGGACAGTTGGGTAAACGGGACATCTGGCGGAGGGCGGCGGGCAGTGGCGCACGGGCCGCAATTAACGGTTCGAGTCGTGGCTTATTCTGTGCAAAAGATATAAAATCAGGGGTGCTTTTAGAGTCCATTCTCTTCATCTTTCTTGCGTGAGTAAGAAAGGTTTTTCAAGGGACTATCAGGTAATTGCTTTCCATCATATGGGTTTTTCGACGATTGCCATCCATGCCGGCAACGAGCCGGATACCGCGACGGGCGCGGTGAGCGTGCCGATCTATCAGACATCGACGTACGCCCAGGACGGTCTCGGCCGGCATAAGGGGTACGAGTACGCACGTACGCAGAACCCGACCCGGTCGGCCCTGGAGAAAAACATTGCCGCGCTCGAAAATGCGCGGTTTGGCTTTGCTTTTGCATCCGGCATGGCGGCGATCGACGCGGCGCTCAAGCTTGTGAAGTCGGGCGACCACGTCATCCTCGGTGACAACACATACGGCGGTACGTTTCGACTGTTCAATCGGATCTTGGTCGACTATGGTATCGAATTCGATCTCGCGGACACGACGGATGTCGCCGGTCTCGAACGCCACTTCAAACCGAACACGAAAATGGTCTTTGTCGAGACGCCGACAAATCCGGTCATGACCGTGACCGATCTGCAGGCCGTGTCCGATCTAGCACATGCCAATGGGGCCAGGGTCGTCTGCGACAACACGTTCATGTCGCCCTATTTTCAGCGGCCGATCGACTTCGGCGTGGATATCGTTGTACATTCCACTACAAAATACCTCAACGGCCATTCGGACAGCGTCGGCGGATTCGTCGCGTTAAACGACGATAAGGATGCGGAATGGATAGGATTTGTGCAAAATGGTATCGGGGCGATACTTTCACCGTTTGATTCGTTCCTAGTCTTGCGAGGTACAAAAACGCTTGCGGTGCGCATGGAGGCTCATGACAAAAATGGCCGCATCGTGGCCAACTTCCTGGCCGAGCACCCCAAGGTTTCAAAGGTCTATTATCCGGGCCTTACTTATCATCCGCAGCACGAGCTGGCCAAACGCCAGCAATCGGGGTTTGGCGGCATGGTCTCTTTTGAGACCGGATCGCTCGAATCGGCGAAGAAGGTCCTGGAGTCCGTAAAACTATGCACGCTGGGCGAGAGCCTTGGCGGTGTAGAAAGTCTTATTTCCCATCCGGCGACAATGACCCACGCGTCCGTACCCGAGGAGACTCGTGATAGACTGGGTATCACCGACGGCCTGGTCCGCATTTCGGTCGGGATCGAAGACGTGGAAGATATTATCGAAGACCTCGATCAAGCGTTAAGTTAGTTCCAAGTTCCAAGTTCCAAGTTCCAAGTTTTGTCTGTTACGTGTTAATTTATTTCTAACTTGGAACTTGGAACCTGTAACCTGGAACCCATTCGTTTATGTTCACTGTTGAGATACACGCGACCTCACACATCGGCCGTGTCCGAAAAGGTAATGAGGACAATTACCTCTTGCTAAACCTCTCGCTCGCCAAGGCGTGGACCGGTGATCAGGACGACCACGAGTTTATTATCGAAAGCCACAAATTCGAGGTCGATGGTGCGGGTGTTGTCGTCGCCGTTTCAGACGGCATGGGCGGCGCCCTGGCCGGCGAGGTAGCCAGCACGATGGCGGTCGAAACGGTAAGCGAGAAATTGCTCAACGAGGATCTTGACGAGACGCTAACACCCGAGGAGAAAGATCAGCATCTGATCAACCGGCTCTACGATGCGACCGTTTTTGCGAATTCGCTGATCCACGATCAAGGCCGCTCCGATCCGCAGTATCAGGGCATGGGCGCGACATTTACAGGCATCGGCGTAACGCCCGGCGCCGCCGACATCATCCAGGTCGGCGATAGCCGCGCTTACCTCGTTCGCGCTCGAAAGATATATCAGATAACCAAGGACCAATCTCTCGTTCAGCAGCTGATAGACGCCCAGCAGATCTCGCCAGAGGAGGCTGAAACGCATACGCTAAAGAACGTTATCTTACAGGCCCTCGGCGCCCAGAACGAGATATACCCGGTCTCAGCCCGGGTCGTACCGTGTCAAGGCGATGTGTATTTGTTGTGCAGCGACGGACTCTCAAACAAAGTTTCGGCGGCCCAAATGCAGGAGATCGTCCTGGATAATTTCGACAAGCTGGAAAACTCATGCGCCGAACTCGTAAAACTTGCGAACAAGAACGGCGGCGAGGACAACATTACGATCGTAGTCGCAAAATTTACCGGTGACGACTTGCCGGAACCGGACGATGAAGGTGTAAAACTCGAAATGATCGACCTCGGCGGCATCCACGACACTGCCGATCAGGAGTTCGGGTTCGAGGATGAAACCGAGATACAGAACCGGGACCTTGACGCTGATGAAACAAAACCTGATCCAAGCTCAACTCCGCCAGTCCGGAAGTGAACGGTTGTCGCTTGTCTTTCGCACGTAGATCGACGAGCCCTTGACCTCTACCACCTCTACTCTTTCACCTTCGTGCAGGGCCTCTTCTCCATCGATCGGAAACGCTGTCCACGTCGATCCGAAAACCTTGACCGCGCCCTCGTTTAACGCTCCCGCGCTTGCTATGGTGACCGTGCCGACCTTGCCCGGCAACGCTTCGACACCGTATTTCGACCGGTCTGAATCAGCGTGTGAAAAGTATTTTGCGAATATCGTCCGCGACATCGCGGTCAGGCCGACTGACACGATGGCAAAGACAAGAAACTGAAGCAGGAAGCCGCCACCTAGCATTCCAACCATGGCAGCCGCGATCGCCCCGACCCCAAACCATAGCAGAAAAAAACCCAGCGTGAAAAGCTCAGCTATTATCAACGCTACACCGAGTACGAGCCATAGAATCCAGACGATCTGATCCATTGCATTCAATATTACACGAATGAATGGGGATGGAGAATGGAAAATCGAAATGGGAATAGGGCTGGTTTGGACAAGGGTGCCCGTTGACGTTCGCTTCTCGATTCTTAAATTTCCATTTTACGATCTATAATTGACCACGTGCTGGGGTGGCGGAATTGGTAGACGCCCAGGACTTAAAATCCTGTGCCCTTAGGGGCGTACGGGTTCGACTCCCGTCCCCAGTACCAACTCTTCTCAAACGTCGACCAACCGGAGGTTCCCAATGCAAAAGGATGTCGTTAGGCTCACGCACGTTCTCCTTCTCGCGCTCGTTCTTATCCCCAGCTTATTCGCCCATGCGATTTCGAGCGAGGAAGTACGCCGATGGCAGCAACACTCACGAAACGTCACGATCACTCGCGACGACTGGGGCATCGCCCACGTTGTGGGCAAGACCGACGCCGACGCGGTCTTTGGGATGATCTATGCCCAGGCTGAGGACGATTTCAACCGGATCGAGACCAACTATCTGAACTCTTTGGGCCGCCTTGCGGAGGCCGAGGGTGAGGCGGCGATCTGGACTGACCTGCGTCAAAAGCTGTTTATAGATCCGGTTGAGCTTAGAAAGAACTATGCGATGAGCCCGGAGAGTCTGCGTAAACTGATGGATGCTTGGGCCGACGGCCTCAACTACTACTTGGCGAAAAACCCGAATGTGAAGCCGCGTGTCATAAAACGTTTCGAGCCATGGATGGTGCTCTCGTTTACGGAGGGCAGCATCGGTGGCGATATCGAATCAATCAATCTCGCTAATCTGCGCGCCTTCTATGGCGGCGATATGTCTGCCGCCGCTACGAGCGACGAGACCGACAAGCTCGCCGAACCTACTGGCTCAAACGGTATCGCAATCGCGCCGAAAAACACTGTCGGCGGTAAATCTCTTCTGCTCATAAATCCCCATACGTCATTCTTTTTCCGCTCCGAACTGCAGATGACAAGCCGCGAAGGTTTGAATGCCTATGGTGCTGTAACGTGGGGCCAGTTCTTTATCTATCAGGGATTTAACGAGCGCCTCGGCTGGATGCACACATCGGGGTCGGTCGATGCGATTGACGAATATCGTGAGGCGACGATTCAGAAGGACGGCAAATATTTTTATCGGCACGGAAGCAGTGAGCGTAACGTAACCGTCTCGGTGGTCAAAGTGCCCTACAAAACCGCGGGCGGCATCGCGGAGAGAACGTTCACAACCTACCGCACTCATCACGGCCCGGTGATCCGCCGCGAGGCCACCAGCGGCAAATGGATCACGGTAAGTTTGATGCACAATCCCGTCGAGGCCCTAATGCAGTCTTATGGCCGCACAAAAGCCAAGAACTATGACGAATTCAACAGACTGATGCGTCTCGAGGGAAATTCCTCAAATAACACGATTTACGCCGACGCCGACGGTAATATCGCGTATTTTCACGTCAACTATGTGCCGCGCCGCGATATCAAATTTGACTGGACAAAACCGGTGGACGGCAGCGTTATTGCGACCGATTACAAGGGTCGGCACACCGTTCTGGAGTTGCCCAATTTACTCAATCCCGCGACGGGATGGGTTTACAATACAAATAATCACCCTTGGTCCGCCGCCGGATCGAGCAGTCGGAAGAAAGCGGACTTTCCGGCGTATGTCGATTCGGGCGCAGAAAACGCACGAGGTATCCACGCAATCAGACTGTTGAAGGACACGAAGGATTTCACCCTCGAATCGCTCAATGCAGCAGCGTATGATAGTTATCTGCCTTGGTTTGAGAAGACTATTCCGGCATTGATTAAGGCCTGGGAAAAGCTGCCTGTCTCGAATCCTTTGAAGAATAAACTTGCCGACCAGATATCGGCGCTGAAGGGCTGGGACTTTCGCTGGTCGATCGATTCCGTTCCGACTTCGCTAGCGGTGTTCTGGGGCGACGACGTAGCCCGGCGTGTCGGAGCAGCGGCGAGACAGAAGGGAATGTACTTAGAGGAGTACATATGGTACTTGTCAGACTCGGGCTCTATTGAGCAGATGCTTGAGTCTCTCGCAACAGCATCTGACAAACTCACCGCCGATTTCGGGAAATGGAACACGCCGTGGGGCGACATCAACCGGTTCCAACGGCTGACCGGCGACATCGTCCACCCATTCGACGACTCAAAGCCGAGCATTCCCGTCGGCTTCACATCTGGCAACTGGGGTTCGCTGGCTTCGTTTGGTGCTCGCCCGTTTCGCGGCTCCAAAAAGTGGTATGGCACCAGCGGCAACAGCTTCGTCGCCGTTGTCGAGTTCGGCCCGCGCGTCCGCGCCAGGGCCGTAACCGCTGGCGGCGAGAGCGGCGATCCCTCTTCAAAACACTTCAATGACCAGGCCGGTCGTTACGCGACCGGTAATCTTCGCGACGTCTACTTTTATCCTTCGCAACTCAAAGGCCACACCGAGCGTGTTTACCGTCCAGGGAATTAGGTATTCAAGTCTCAGCTGCACGGAATGGCCTCCGACTTTAGTCGGAGGTTGGAGTTCTAAAAATCCGCATCGGCTTTAGCCGAACCAGTATCCCGGTAAGGGCTGTTCGGCTAAAGCCGAAATCCTAATGGATTCCTTTGCCTCCGTCTGAAGACGGAGGCAATTCATACCGGCAGAACGACTGAGCTATAGAATATTTTTTTCCTCTCAACGTTTTCCGCTTCCTGCAGGTATATGTAAGCGTAAGTGAAAAACTTACGTTGATACCTCGGCGGCTCGCCGTTTATGACATTGGCCGAAACCATCAATCTAAACGTAAGCACGCCGATCCGCGACGAGCTTGCCGACTTCCTCAGGCAAGCCGCAGCGGGCGACACCGAGGCATTTGATAAGGTGATGATCCAAACGCAGAAAAGAGTCATGGCAATGACGTGGCGCATGCTCGGCAACGAGGCCGACGCCCGCGACGCGACGCAGGAAGTTTTTCTGCGTGTCTATAAGTATCTCGGTCGATACGATCACAAACAGGATTTCCACGGATGGCTCTACGGCATAACAGTCAACGCGTGCCGGGATCTGGCGAAAAAGCGTACGAGCCACACCACCATCGAAAGCGCTGATCAAATTCACGACAAACAAGCGACCGCAGAACAAACCTCTATAGAGGCGCAGCAAAGAGAAATGGTGAGGCAGGCATTAGCGAGCCTGCCGGAGAAGGAGCGGGCGGCGGTCGTGCTCCGCGATCTCGAAGGATTCTCGACTGAAGAGGCGGCGCGGATCTTAAGATCCAGCCCGACAACTGTCCGGTCACAGATCTGCACAGCACGGCGAAAGATCAAGATATATTGTGAGCGCTTCATGAAAAACGGACGAACAGGAGGGATGCGATGAATTGTCAGTGGATCGAACAAATCTTGCCCCTGCACCTCAGTGATGATGTCGACGCGTCCGAGACAGCTCGTGTCGTGTCGCATCTCGGAACCTGCGCCGATTGTGCAAGACTGGAGAACGAATATCGCCAGGCTATGGCGATCTTTCGAGGCTACGAACCGCCGGTGATGGATGACGCGGTTTACGCTAACCTCCGGCTCCGCGTTCTGAGCGAGATCACTGTGGCCCCGAAACCATCTGTTTTTTCAAATCTTGTATACCTGTTTCGCCTTCAGTATCGCTGGGCATTGGCTCTGGTCCTTCTGTTCGCTATAACGATCTTCGTTGTCAACCGCCCGGGCCGAACAAACAATGAGCTGACAAACGACGGGTCGATCCCGGTCGACCTGGCGGCAACGGTCCGCGCTTCCGACCAGCAAGCGCCTGAATCGCCGGCCAATCATCTCGTTAAAATTCCCGGTCAGCCGGCTGGGCTTTCCGAGAAGCGGTATCGCCGAGCGACAGCGAAAGCTCCCGACACAAAGCGTTGGGGCGGCCATGTCGCCAAACGAAGACCCCAACTCATTAAAGACAAGCTGTCCTCGCCTGCCAATGACGACGTCGCTATCCTTCCGTCGAACCACATGAACGAAACTCAGCCAGTCTTGAGAGTAGAGATGCAGACAAAGGATCCGAATATTAGGATTATCTGGTTTTCAAAACACCCTAAGTAAACAGGAGAAATTATGAAAATTATCAACAGAACCATGCGCAAAATATTAGCTTTTCCCGCTTTGCTATTTATTTTTACGGTCGCGGCAGCAGCTCAGGCTAATACGCCGACCGCACAGTCGAGCAGCGACGATTATGTAACTGAAAAAGGATTCAGAAGCCGGGTATTCGACGTTTGGCATCGCGATCCTAATAGTCTTGCAAAAGTGGTTCGCCCGCTCGGCAGCGGCCTGCGTGGCTCGACAATAACGCCAAACTCGGAATTTAAAACCTTGACCGTACGAGATTTTCCGGAAAACCTGACGGTCATCGAACAGGCCCTGAAGCGCCTCGACACGCCGGCAGCCGCGCGCCCCAACATAGATCTGCATATCCACGTCTTGCTTGCCTCGAGAACGGCGGAGAGCTCTCCGACAGAAACCCCGGCTGAGTTAAAGGACGTTCTGACGCAGCTTCGCGAAACTTTTAATTACAAGGGTTTTGAAATGGTGACCTCTATCAGTCAGCGGCTTACGGAAACTGAGCGAGGACTGAACAACGGCGGCACGGCAAGGGTCACAAGAACGGCAGGGCCCGGGAATATGAACATAAACTACGGCTACGGCATCGGCGGCGTATCGCTGGCGTCCACGACCTCGTCTGCTACACCGACCGTTCAGATCGATGAGTTCACATTTTCAGCGAACGTAAACAGCGCCAACCTGGCCGCCCGCGTACAGACCGCGCTGAACCTGCGCGACGGCGAGAAAGTGGTCGTGGGCACCGCGGCATTCGAAGATCGGGCGTTGATTGTAGTGCTTTCCGCGAAACTGCTCAAATGATCTTAACGAACTACTTCAATAGTCAGTGATTGAGACCCCGACACGATGAACTCACCGGGCGGCAGTGCCAGATCGACGATCACCGTTTGAACAGTCGGCTTCGCTCCGCCGGCCGTGCGGTCACTGTTCATTGTGGCAAGAGCAGATGGCGGCAGGTTTGGCATCTCGCTCGCCCCGACCACGGCGCCGTTGCTGGCTCGCGTCAATTGGACGTAGAGCCTGTCGGAGCGTTTTAAACGGTTTATCGTGGCTATAAGTTCAGCGGCGGTTTTTGGCGTGAACTGCAATACAGGCTGATTTTGGTGAATAGAGCCTCCGTCACCGACCACGATCGAAACTCCGCCGGGAGCCGTGTCCGCCGGGATCGTGACCGGGACCTTTCGAACGACGATCTTACCCGACTCACCCCGCTCAAAGACGCTGACCTCGACCGTTTCACCCGCTCTTGCCCTGATCTTATCTACTGCAATCCGATCCAGGACGGCACTCTTACCGCCATCGGTTGCCTTCAGATGCAGATTGATACCGCTGATTTCCATCCCGTCGAAATCAGCCTTGAGCAATGCCGCCAGCGGTATTGCAGCTGAAAACGACGCGAATGCAGAGGCCTGCGCGCCGCTGAACCGCCGGTTGATGCGGATAGGATCTTCGCCTTTGACCTTGATCTCGCCATCCACGTGAATGGTCGAAAGGCCGATGCCGCGTTCGTTCGCCTGAAGGGTATCGGCGACACCAACGTTTACTATCAGAGGCGTCAAGATCTGGTCGAACGCCGCTTCAAAATTAACCTCTTCGGTCCGTCCTCGGCTGGTCGTCAGCTTGATCCTGACTGGAAGCATTCGAGGTGCCTGGCCGAGTTTTCCGTAAATGACGGTAGAGCGGTCCTGCGTCATTGATCCGACTGTCGCGTCAGGGACTGCCAGCTTAAATGAGTTGTTCGCATTTGGCACGACCGTCACCACATGCGACTCAGACATCGGCAAATTGGTTGATCCGAGGCGAAAGAACGGATGGCCGAACGCATAGATCTTGTCACCGTCGCGGTGCGTCACGGTCCCTGCAGCGGCTATCTGGATGTCACCGCGGGCCAAGTGGACCACAATCGAGTCGCCGCCGAGCAGTGTCGTTTCGTTGTACGGTTTTAACGCCGTGATCGCCGAACCGCCGCCTGCGGCCGCAACTGGCAGGATACCGGCACGCGTTAGCTCAGGAGCAAACATGTCCAAGGTTCGTTGCGAGATACCCGAAAATGTGACCGGCGTCGAAATAGGAGCAAACGTCTGACCTGCCACGGCCATTAGCCGCGATGACTGCGAAAAACCCGAGGCGATCGTGGTTACCCCGGCATCGGAAAAATCCGGTTTCCAAGTGTTTAACAAAAGCTCTGAATAGCTAACCGCAGCCGGAACTGACGATACTCGGATGGCGGCGGCCTGCTCTACGACCGACGTCATCTGTTCAAACGGCGTGATCCCGCACATCGGCTCTTTTGCAAACGGAAAGCTGTAGGAGATAGCGCCGACCAGTCTCCCGTCAATAAAGACCGGCGACCCAGACATGCCGGCAAATACCGATGTACGTTCGGCATTCGCACCACTCAGTTTTCCGATGATCATATCCTGCTTGGGGCCGATCCAATTCGGGATCACACCGAGTATCTCGACGTTGAACTCCTCCGATTTATT
>DATLNN010000288.1:0-5402 GCA_035536695.1 Pyrinomonadaceae bacterium
ATGTTGGAATGCGTTTTAAACCGGCCCTGACATTCTTTTCTACAGTCGCTCTGGTATTCGCTGTACCTGCCGCCGCTCAACGCAAAACCTCGAAACAGCCCGTAAAAATCGTTGATATCACCAGCCGTGAATTGATTCCCGAGGTGCTGGTCCTTCCGACATACGGGTCTTTTGCGGGAGTCGCGGTTTACCCTGGCGGCCAGGCAAAAGGTTCAGATCGGGACTATCTCGACAATCCGTTTATTTACCGACCAGGCACCGCTTTCAAACTTAATCGCGGAAGTTTTGTCGGCTTGCCGCTCGGATTCGTTTTTATCGGTAAATACACCGATATGTGGGGTGTGATGCTTGTGGCCAAAGGGTATCACCCAGTCTTGGTAAGCGAATACCAATTGGATGAAAGGGAGGAAGTCGTTATGACACCTGTCACAGATATCAAGTGGGATGAATTCGTCAAGAAGGAGTTTGAATCTTTGGTCAGCGGATCCAAAAGGATTAACAATTGTAAGCTATGGTTCTTTCCCGAGAAGTGCGAAATAGAGATAAGATTTGATCGGAAAGAGCGGGAGCTCGTGCAGTCGTTCCTTAAGCAAACCAACTGATCGACCCTAGTAAGCGGCTGACGGGGCGTTGCTTTTGACACCGCTTGCTTCCTGGGCGATCTTGACGCCGACCGAGGCCCCGATCCGTGTGGCTCCTGCCTCGAACATGGCCCGGGCGTCGTCAATTCCCTTTACTCCACCTGAGGCTTTGACGCCTAACGATTTGCCGACCGTGTGCCGCATGAGGGCAACGTCGTTCGCTGTGGCCCCGCCCTTTGCAAACCCTGTAGATGTTTTCACGAAGTCGGCACCGGCATTTTTTGCGGACAGGCACGCTCGTACCTTTTCTTCGTCGGTCAACAAGGCCGTTTCGATGATGACCTTGCACAGGATATTGTTCTCGTGCGCGGCCTCGACGACGGCTCGGATATCATCCTCGACCAGGCAATCGTCCCCGGATTTGAGCGCTCCAATGTTGATGACCATGTCGACCTCGCGTGCACCGTTAAAAATTGAGCGCCGCGCCTCGTAGGCTTTAACATCGGGCAGCGTCGCGCCAAGCGGAAACCCGATGACCGTGCAGACCGGTACGCCCGTTCCCTTCAAGAATTCAGCCGCTTTCTTTACCCAGCCGGGGTTGACACAGACCGAGGCAAACCCAAACTGTGCGGCCTCGTCACAGAGTTTGCGGATATCCGCGTCGGCCGCTTCGGGCTTTAGCAAAGTGTGATCGATCAGGCTCGCCCAGTCGTGCGCCGTCGCGGTCTCACCCAGAACGATGCCGATTCGTTCAGCCCCCGCATCGACGATCCGCTGGACGTCCGCCTGGCAAAACGTAGGGCAGTATTCCTCGCCACGGAGTTTCGCCAGCACCATGTCGGTTATCTGGTCGACGAGTTTGTCGTAATTTCCGTTTTGCATTTGTAGCTATCGATTGTAAGTCGAGGAGACGCCCGCGAGCAACTTCTTGCCATTGGCAACGTATAAGAATATGCTTATGCAAACAGCACAACAGGAGCGATAGTGATCGAAATCCTTCTCGAACTTCTATTCAATCGCTTTGGAGCTTACTCCTCGGCGTCGCCCTGGTCATCGGCGGGCTCGTCGTATGGACTCAATATCGCGCGGATGTGCGATCATTTGATGCCGCGACTGGCAACGAAGGCCGCACGGTCGAGGCCGCAATTGCCTGGAAAGGCCGCGACCGGACCGAGAATTATAACGAGTACGAGACCGACAGCTATAACCCCTATTTCACCATCGAATACGATCACGAAGGTGAAGAGCAACGCGTGAAAACGTTCGTCTCGCTGGAAGAATGGAACGCCCACGAGCTGAACGACAAACTAACGATCAAGTATCACCCGCCGAATCTCGAATTCCTGGTAACTCCCGAGACGAAACGCGAATCGACCTTGCTGAATACGATATTATCGGCGTCCCTCGTTGTGATCGGGATCGTTATCGTTCTCGCCGTGATCGTCAGCCTTTTCTGAGCGCGATCAGCTTCGATACTGCCGATCGATATTCCCTATCTTTCCAACGCGTTTCTTATGACGCTCCTCGGCAATGTCAGTCGAGATGAATGCCTCAACGATCTGTTTGAGCTCGTCGAACGAATTTTGCCCGGCACCGAGGGTGAGGACATTTGCGCCGTTGTGTTCCCGAGAATTTTTTGCCAGCACCGTTGAGTAGCACGCGGCGGCCCGTACATCCGGCACCTTATTCGCCGTCATCGCGCTGCCGATTCCCGCTCCGTCGATGATAATGCCGATATCGACCTGGTGGCCGCTAACCGAGCGTGCAACGGCATGGGCAAAATCGGGATAGTCAACCGCGTTCTCGCTCTCGGTGCCAAAATCTCGCACGTTGAGACCGAGATCGGTCAGAAAACCCTTTAACTGCTCCTTCATCTTGAAACCACCATGGTCCGAGCCGATCGCAACCGAGCGGACTTTAGTCGTATTATGACGCGGTTGCTTGCGAAACAGCTCGATCTTCCGATCGTTGATTATGTCATTCGCCAGCGACGTCAGTTTCACATTTTCCGCCACCCGCAGCCGCGAGCCCGGTTCGAGGCCGCGCAGATCATCTTCGGTGAGCAGCGATTTAGCCGATTCGTCACGGTCAAATTCTTTGCCGAGCTTGTCCTGTAGAGAATTTACGACGACATGTTCGGGGGAAGCGTCAGCAGGGTCACGCGGCCCGTTGTCACCGTCCGTCGGCACGGTGGCGAGCACCTGTTTCACAAGGTCCCGGATGCGGTCTCGTGTGTCCGTGTTAGATTCGGGCATATCGAACTTTGCGGAAGTCTGTACGTCAGTAAAGCGGTCCCTTCAACCTGAGCTTTCCGAATACATTTGCGTGCGGAGCGACGCAACTTGAAACTCTGCTTCCATTTGATAATATTCCATATACCGATTCTTTCAAACCAATGAGGAAAATATGACCGCTGAACAAGCCCAGACGGCAGGGACGGAATTTACTAACTCCAATCTCGAAGTGCTCTATTCGCAAGGCCAGATCCGCACTCGAATTGAAGAGCTCGGCCGGCAGATCACCAGCGATTATTCGGACAAGGACCTCGTCCTGGTCAGCGTCCTGAAAGGCTCCTGCGTTTTCCTCGCCGACCTCATGCGATCGATCGACCTGCGGTTGACGATAGATTTTATGTCGGTGTCGAGCTATAAGGATGGCACCAGATCGACGGGGGATGTTGAGATCCTCAAGGACCTAAGCAATCCTATTCGCGGGAAAGACGTACTCGTGGTCGAGGACATTATCGACACCGGCTTGACACTGTCGCGATTGCTCGACATCCTCGGGTCGCGCGGGGCGAATTCGATCAAGCTCGCAAGCTTTCTCGACAAACCTGAGCCAAGGATCAAGACCGAGCTATCAATCGATTACACCGGCTTTGTGGTCCCGAATAAATTCGTTGTGGGCTACGGCCTCGACGCGGCAGGCCGCTACAGAAACCTGCCCTTCATCGCGATCGTGAAAGATCCGTCCGCGGCATAAGGCAGCCCTGAGGTGATGAGGTTATGCGCGCGAAAAACAAGGAAACGGAACATGTCGATCCTCATTTTGGGATTGACCTTCGCTCAAGTATTCCGTATAATTTGAGTTTTTCGACTTGTGCGGAAATCCGCTGCGAGTCAGGAGCTAACACAATAATGAGTTACGCAATTATTAAGACTGGTGGAAAGCAGTTTGCTGTCGAGAGCGGCCAGAAGCTGCGTGTGCCTACTCTCAATGCTGAGGCGGGCAATCAGGTCGACATTGACACTCTGCTCGCAGACGGTAAAGCAGGCGTCGGAACGCTCAAGGCGACCGTCGTCGGCCATGGCAAGGGTGACAAAATAATCGTCTTCAAAAAGAAGCGTCGCAAGCAGTACAAACGCAAACAGGGACACCGTCAAGGGTTTACTGAAATTACGATCGACTAGCTTTGAGTCTCGCCTTTAGGCGGCCTCTGCTCTAAACGAAAATGGCACATAAGAAAGGTGTAGGATCATCGAGAAACGGCCGCGACTCAAATGCACAGCGGCTCGGGTTAAAGAAATTCGGCGGCGAGCACGTTCTCGGCGGTAACATACTGGCACGTCAGCGCGGAACGAAGTGGAAGCCCGGCAAGAACGTGGGCCGAGGCAAGGACGATACCCTGTTCGCCTTGATCGAAGGTTTCGTCAAGTTCGAAAATAAAGGCCAGAAGGGTAAGTTCATCAGCGTGTACGCCGAAGGTGCCCCAGAATTAGCAAAGGCAGAACCGACCGCGTCAGCGGTTGGCATCTAGCCAGCTAAGTGTTATTCAAACGAAGTCATACGAGCCACATGAGTGTGGCTTTTTTTGCGGCTCACTGCTTCACAAACAACTCCTCCACATTCCAGATCGAGTACGGAAAGACACTGCTCGGGCTGTAGTTCCCTATCCGCGAATGCGCCGCCGAAACGATGTGGCGAGCCGCTAATGGGATGACCGGCATCTCTTCCCGCATTATCGTCTGTATCTCCGCAAATAACGCGAGGCGTTTCGCATGATCGCGTTCGGTCGATTGCTCAGCAAATAATTTATCGATCCGCGCTTCCCATTCGGTCGCCGGCTGCTTTTGTTTAGGGCGCCATTGATGGGTTCCCGCGCTGCTCAGCAGAAAGTTCTGATATGACGACGGTTCGGTATCGGTCTGCGACAACCCCAGCAGTATCGAATCGTAATCGTATGATTTAGTCCAGCGCTCGGTGACCGCCGCAAACTCGATGGGTACTACCTGGATCTTGATGCCCAGGCGAGCCAGATCCTGCTGAACGACCGCGGCCATCAGTTTTCGCGGCTCGTTCTCGGCAGGCACTATCAAAGTAAACTCGACAGGGTTATTCTGGGCATCGGTCAACACCGGCGCCTCGGATGTGCCGCCTTTGTTGAAGCCCGCCTCTTTCAGGAGCTGTTCGGCCTTGGCTGTACTGTACTCGATCTTGGCAAGGCCGTTGTTCAGCCAAACCCGATTGGCAGGCGACACAAACCCATGGAGCGGCGATGCCAGGCCCTGAAGCGTAACGTTGGTTATCGAGTCACGGTCGATCGCCGTCGCAACCGCCTGCCTGAAGCGCTTGTCATTAAACCAGCCCCGCTTGAGCTGATTCGCCAGGGGTTGGCCGGTGCTGTCCTCCGTATTGAGATTGAACCAGAGATGGTCGATGCCGAGACCCGGGCCGGCATCCATGGCCCGCATCGGCCCGGCCGTTTTGGTGATCTCTGTAAAATCCGTGGGTCGAATACGGTCCGCCATGTCCAGCGTACCCTGACCAAGTCGGACAAAGGTATTATTTGGATCGGTAATGATGTCGATCGTCAGCTTATCG
>DATLNN010000289.1:0-5243 GCA_035536695.1 Pyrinomonadaceae bacterium
AGGTTAGTCCCAGGCCAAGAAACGCAACGCCGATCGCAAGGCGTATCTGGACTCCGCTTGCCGCCGCGATCTCGAGATAAGCCGGATAGCCCCTGACCAAGGCGTCCATCAACACGAACGGCACGATCAGCGCTGCTGCCATCTGAACAAGTAGCAATATACCCACCATGCGCCCGACACTTTTTTCTGACCTCATCACCAATACCTCCGCTTTAGATCAAACTAAGTTGGGCTTTACGCTCGCGGGTTGGATAAGTTCCGGTGGGACAAAAGCAAAAGCCCCTTTGTCGGCGCAGGCCTTTTGACTAAGTGCCTGTGTATTGGACGTTACTGAAATAATATCCCAAGTTTGTAAGCCTACTCTCGTGAGTGAAAAACGCTTTGCTCAACTGATGGATAAGGTCACGGACTTTGCGATATTCTTCGCCGATCCGGATGGGATTATTGAGGAATGGAACGTCGGTGCCGAGAGGCTTTTTGGGTTTTCGCGTAGTGAAGCCATTGGACAACTCGTCGAGATCATATTCGTCGCGGAGGATCGCACCGCGGGCAGGCCGACCGAGGAGATGCGCCTTGCCGCCGAAAAGGGGTCGGCGGAGGACGAGCGTTGGCACGTTCGCAGAGACGGCTCATTCTTTTTCGCAAGCGGTGTCATGCATGCACTTTACGAGGGCGATAAGCTGACCGGCTATGTAAAGTTGGTTCGCGACCTGACCCACCGCGCCGAAATGGAGGCAGGTGATCAGGACGATCCCGATTCGGTCGACGTGACAGTGAGCGAGCGGCTCTCGAACACCGGCGAGACGTCACGGGTCGTCAAAATGGAAATGCTTCGCAAGCAGAAGGACGACTATCTCAGACTGCGGCTGCTGCAGCGTGCTGTCGAGTCGCAAGAGGACGAGCGAAAGAGAATCTCTCGCGAGATACACGATGAGCTCGGGCAGGAATTGACTGCCCTTCGCCTGCGCATCGAAGCTCTAAAGACGGCGGCCGCAGTGGATGCTCATTTGAGATCCGCTATCGACGCGATCGATGAGATAGCCGAGAAGATCGACGGCACCGTGGATTTCCTCGCGTGGGAACTGCGTCCGAACTTCGTTAATGAGATCGGATTGGCGAGGGCGATCGAAACATATCTGAAGCAATGGTCTTCACAATTCAAAATTCCTGCAGCGGCACGCGTCAGGCATTTTGGTGGTAAGCGTCTCAACAGCTATGCCGAGGTCAACCTGTACCGCATATTGCAGGAATCTCTGAACAATGTAGCCAAGCACGCCCGAGCGTCGAAGGTGGATATTCTGCTCGAGAATCGCGGCAGCGAGGTCGTGATGGCGGTCGAGGATGACGGACGCGGATTTGACGTCGAAGCAAAGGCGAACAAACAGGCCGGTCTCGGGCTTATGGGGATGGGCGAGCGGGCGGCATTGCTGCTGGGTATCGCCGAAATAGAATCGACGCCCGGTTCTGGTACTTCCGTTTACGTACGCATCCCGGCCCAGTTCGCCCAACCGGGCGAAACCGCTCACCATTAGCCATTTCAGGATGACCTGCCAGATGGTGTTTTCCGGAGACAATCCTTATGCGGACGGATGCAGCGTCGAGACCATCCACGCGAGCTCGAACGGCCCTGCTAAATGCGCGATCCTGCTTTTCCGCCGATCGGGCATCGAGACCGCTAAAGATTTTCGCGAGTTTGTTAGGCGGTGATCGGGCCGCGAGCCGATGTCCTATATCGGAGGAGCCTCGCCGCGGATCAAGCTCGATGCCGGAGTATATAATTCGACCGAGTACCCACCTGAATTGACGCTACCGCTGCATAACGAGCTTTCGTATAGCAGCTCGTTCCCGCGATACCTCTATTTCTTTTGCGAGATCGAACCCGCCGCGGGCGGCGAGACCACATTCGGCGATGGCCGGCAAATACTCGAAATGATAGACGCCGAAGTTGTTGACGAGTTCAAGCGTCGCGGTGGAGTGCGATACACACGTTACTTGGTCAATGACGAGAGTGCATACTCCTGGCGTGCGGCCTTTGAGACAAATGACAGGGGTATCGCCGAAGACCCTGCCTGGCCATCTCGGCCGGATTCGAATGGGAGACGAACGGTGCGATGGCCATTCTGCAAACGGGCCCCGCAACGATGACGCATCGCGTGACGGGCGACGAGGTGTGGTTCGACCAGGCCGACGGTTTTCACAATTCAGTCCTCGACGATGAAGCGCGTGCTGCCTTGCTTTGGTCCGGCGCCCGCCCCCCACTGGATTCGTCATTCGCCGATGGCAGGCCGTCCGCTCGCAGATTATGCCGAAAGCGAAAATGCCCGTTGGTTTTTGAGGCCAACGAGCATTCTCTGATCCGGTTGAAAACTAACTAACTAACCTATCTAACTAACCAAACAGTTACCGAAGTAACTATCGAACTAACTGTCAAAACTAACTAACTAACAATCAACCGGACTAGTTACAATTTACCAAATCGAAATTCATTTTTCAAGCAAAAATTGACTTTTTTCTTTGAAAAAGGCCCCGGCGGACGCCGAAGCCTTTTTGTATTCATTACCCGTTAAACTGCATGGGCGATCACCACCCGTCATCGACGCGGTGTCAGCCGAGGCGGGCAAGCCCGCCTCTGAACTACATACCCATGCCCATGCCGCCCATGCCGCCGCCGCCCATGCCGCCCATGCCGCCGTCGCCCTTTTCTTCAGGGAGCTCGGCGATCATTGCTTCGGTAGTGAGCATGAGGCTGGCGATCGAGGCCGCGTTTTGCAGAGCGTAACGCGTGACCTTTGCCGGGTCGATGACACCGGCCGCGACGAGGTCTTCGTACTGCTCGGTCTGGGCGTTAAACCCGTAGTTGTCATCGCCGTCGCGGACCTTGCCGACCACGACCGCGCCTTCCATTCCCGCGTTGCCAGCGATCTGGCGGAGCGGTTCTTCGAGAGCCCGGCGAACGATGTTAATGCCGATCGTTTCGTCGGAGTCTGCGCCTTCGAGACCGTCGAGAGCTTTAGCAGCACGCACGAGCGAGACGCCGCCGCCGGCCACGATGCCTTCTTCGACAGCGGCACGCGTGGCGTGCATTGCGTCCTCGACACGAGCTTTCTTTTCCTTCATCTCGGTCTCCGTGGCTGCACCGACCTTGATGACGGCGACGCCGCCGACCAATTTGGCAAGACGCTCCTGGAGTTTCTCGCGGTCATAGTCCGACGAAGTCTCGTCGATCTGGTTGCGGATCTGCTTGACGCGGCCGTCGATGGCCTCGCCCGACCCCGCGCCCTCGACGATGGTCGTGTTTTCCTTGTCGATCGTGACCTTTTTGGCTTTGCCGAGGTCATCGATGGTGATGGCTTCGAGCTTGATGCCGAGGTCTTCCGAGATGACCTTGCCGCCAGTGAGCGTGGCGATGTCTTCGAGCATAGCCTTACGGCGATCACCGAAGCCAGGGGCCTTAACGGCAGCGACATTCAGGGTGCCGCGGAGCTTGTTCACGACCAGGGTCGCCAGAGCCTCGCCCTCGACATCCTCAGCTATGATCAGCATCGGGCGGCCCATTTTGGCAACCTGCTCGAGGATCGGCAGGAGGTCGCGCATGTTCGAGATCTTTTTCTCGTTAATGAGGATGAACGGTTCTTCTAAAACCGCTTCCATGCGGTCCGCGTCCGTCACGAAGTACGGCGAGAGGTAACCGCGGTCGAACTGCATGCCCTCGACAACCTCGAGCAGCGTGTCCATCGTCTTCGATTCCTCGACAGTGATGACGCCATCTTTGCCGACCTTGTCCATCGCCTCAGCAATGATCGTGCCGATCGTTTTATCGCCGTTGGCCGAAACCGTGCCCACCTGAGCGATCGCATCGCCCGAAACCGGGCTCGACTGATTGCCGATCTCAGCGACTACGGCAATCACAGCCTTTTCTATGCCACGTTTGAGGGCCATTGGGTTTGCGCCCGCGGCAACCGTCCGGACACCTTCCTTAAAGATCGCCTGTGCAAGCACAGTGGCGGTCGTCGTACCATCGCCGGCTACATCGCTCGTTTTGCTGGCAACCTCGCGCACCATCTGGGCGCCCATATTTTCGAGCGCATCCTTGAGCTCGATCTCTTTAGCGACCGTCACGCCGTCTTTGGTGATGGTCGGCGAGCCGAATTTCTTGTCTATAACAACGTTGCGGCCCTTTGGGCCAAGCGTAACTTTGACCGCGTCGGCCAACTGATTAACCCCGCGCAAGATAGCCGCGCGTGATTCTTCTCCGTGAATAACTTGTTTTGCCATGATTTGAATTTCTCCTTCGTCGAAATTAGTTGCAGAGTTGCGGAGTTACAGAGTTGCAGGCGTTCGCGGAATCAAGAAATTTTCTTAACTCTGTAACTCTGCAACCCAGGCACTCTGCAACTACGCGGCCGCACCGGCCCTTGAGATGATGCCGAGGATCTCGTCTTCGCGCATGATGATGAATTCTTCGCCGTCGAGCTTGATCTCACTGCCCGAATACTTGCCAAACAGGACGCGATCGCCTGCTTTGACGTCGAGCGCCTGACGGGTGCCGTCCTCTTTATACTTGCCCTCGCCGGCGGCGATGACCTCGCCCTCTTGCGGCTTTTCCTTTGCGGTGTCGGGGATAAAAAGCCCGCCCGCAGTCTGATTGACATTGTCCTCGATCCGCTTAATGATCACGCGGTCGTGGAGAGGTGTGATGTTTGTTGCCATAGTCGTATACTCCTTAATTAATTAAGTTTGATAGAATAACTTTTTGCTGCCGCTTGCGGTCGTAACCGGTAAGTTTTAGCACTCGTCGTACAAGAGTGCTAGTATATGGACTTGAGCGGGAGTTGTCAAGGGTGTACAGACCACTTAGAAAAGTTGATAAGCATGGACTCAACCTGGGCGGCTATTCGTCAGCATGCCGGAAAGTATGGACTGGCAAGTGCGGTGCTTACCGCCGGTTTGCTCGTTTATGTCCGAACGGAATTCCGTTTTGAACGTGGTACTGAGGCTGGGCTATTATTGCTCATCATTACCGTCGGCTTGCTCGTAAGTCTGGCTCTCGGTCTGATTGGCCTTCCTCGCCTTGAGAGCTTTTTTGCGCTGTTTGTTTTTACCATCACAGCCATTTTCTTTGTCGCGTTCTGGCCGCACTACATGTTGCAGTAGCCATGTACATATCCGAGATAAACATCTACCCGGTCAAGTCGCTGAAAGGCATAAGCGTTCAGGCGTCTCTCGTCGAGCCGAAAGGGCTG
>DATLNN010000290.1:0-3779 GCA_035536695.1 Pyrinomonadaceae bacterium
CGGGTCGTTGCCGGCATTTATGCCAAGCCGTGCCGCCGTCGCCGGACTTATCAAGGCGACGTTTTCCCACGTGACCTTGTTTAACGGATTGGGCAGCTCCTGCAGCCAGCCGTTGTTCACGAATCGGCCATCGTACACGCACGGGTCAGGCAGGATCGAGATCTCAAGGCCGCCCGCGGCTGCCGGTTTTGTTTCCGGCTGGCTCAAAAATGCTGTCGTGGCCGTCACCGACTTAACGGCGGCAGCTGTCCCCGGTACGACACCGTCGTGAACGGCCCGGCGCCAATTGTCGTCAAAATTCCTGGCGGACGCGGCAGCCCCAGGCCGGGGCGAAGCTGCAGGTAAGGCGGCTGGTGATGCCGCCGTCGCGGGTGAAGAAGCCAGCGGCGGCGTAACTGCCGGACGGGACGATGGCGACGGTGCAGCCGTCGGGGTGTTTGCCGGCGGCGTCGGGAGTGAGGTGTTCGCAGCGGCGGCTGTGTTCGTTTCAGAGGCCTGGCCGGTTTCCGGTCCAGAAGCCGCTGGGACAGCGGCGGGTGCGGCAGCTGTCGCCTTCGTTTGCCAATATTCCCTAACGATGTCGTAGTCTTTCTTATCGAAATTCTCCCGCAGGAAAAGCTGCAGCACCTCGTGTGCATTTTTCCCACCGTAAAGCGGCTCGATCAGCGGCTGGATGATCGACGCGGTCCCGTCATAGGCGCGGGCGTCGCTCCAGCTCTCGAGATAATGCTTATCGTGGGCGTGCCAATGACACTGTTCACCGGTCTCGTCCATATACAGGCCAAGATGGATGCGCATCGGCACCTTGCCCATTCGCTCAGCGTTCAGCTTCAGATCGGCTGGTGAGTTATAGACCGGGTTGCCGCCGAGTATGACAAGCATCTTTACACGCCCACCGTCTATATCGCCCACGAGCTCGCGAAGCTGTTCGATCTGCGGCCTTTCTGTACCCGGCGACATCGGATCCGCGTAAACAACTGTTTGCCCCGCATTGCCGAGCGTTGCGTTCATGGCGTGAGCCAATGCGTGAACTATTGCCGGCTGATTATCACCTGCAACTACGAGCGATCTTCCCCTGTGCTCGGCCAGATCTTTTGCCATCGCCGCGATCCATGCGGCGTTTTCGGTATATGTCGAATTCGCGCCCGCGACACCCACTGCCTTGGCAATGGCTTTTGCGATCTCCGACATCTGGCTCGGCTTCACGCCGAGGCGGTGGTCTGCCTTCGCACCGGTAAGGCTCAGGGTCGTCTCGACACAATACAGCCGGTTGATATCCTTCTTCTCTTCCGAAAAACGCTTGCCCTTAGCGTAATCCTTCATGTACGCGACGTTAAAGCCCGAGAAGATGTCGGCGTCAAGCGAAAGTATTCGCTCGGCTCGGTCGAATCTATAGATCGTCTCCACCGGCGAACCGAACGCAAGCCGGGCGCCTGCCATCGCATTGTCTTTATTAACGGGTTCGTACTGGACCCATTTCGAATTCGGCAGCTCAGCCGTGACCTTTGCCATCTGGTCGATCAACGTCGGCGAGGTGACCGTTTCGGTCAGGAATCTCACGCCGGCACCGCCGTCGGCCCGATTTTCTTCAAGCGTCGCGCGGAGGGCCCCGACAAACCCCTCCCAGGTTTTCGGCCCGCCGCGAAACGTTACCTGCTGAGAGCGGTCGGGGTCATACATTCCCAATAGAGAGGCCTGGGCCAAAACATCCGTGGCGCCGCGGCTGCCGGGGTGATCGGGGTTTCCCTCGATCTTAACTGGGCGCCCCTCGTAGGATTTGGCCAGCAGGCCGGTCGCCACTCCGCCAAGCGACATCGCCGTCGCAAAGAAGTTCGGCTTGCCGGGCAGCATCCCCTCTTGAGGCGTCACATATGGGACGATCTTTTCAGGCGGCTGGATCACGCAACCGCTCAAGCCGGCAAGAGCCAATGATGCGCCCATGACCTTTACAAAATTGCGGCGACTAAGCGATTTGTCCCACTCCTCGATCTCGTGGGGATATTCCTGGGCGATAAACTCGCGAAACTCGGGCGTGTCGGCGTGCTCCTCGATCGAGCGCCAATATTCTTTCCCCTGCTGATCGAGGATCGACTCACGAAGGGCGGCGAACTTTTGCTTTTTATCGGTGCTCGTCATTCCTCATTTAACTGACCACTCACAACCGACCTGATCACTGTTACCTATGACACGTCGAACAGCTCGTAAGCAGTTCTTTGCTTCTGATCTTATGATCGGCCTTTAACTGTTTCCGCCCAGCGACGTCGAGATCGCCGTCCGCCCATTGCATGTTATAGATCTCCGATCTTGGCCGTATATATCGCTCGGGTTCGCGATGACATTCTATACACCATTCCATCTGCAGCGTCTTTTCCTGAAAGACGGCCGGCATGTTGTCGATCTGCCCATGACACGTCGAGCAGCCGACACCCTTTGCGATGTGAATGCTGTGGTTGAAGTAGGTGTACTCGGGCATGTCGTGCACGCGTTCCCATTCGATCGGCGTATTATTTCGGAAGCTTTCTCTTACCGGCTCGAGATATGGGCTATCGGCCCACAGCTGAGAGTGGCAATTCATGCAGGTCTGCGTCGAGGGCATCCCGGCCGACGCGGTCGTTTCGACCGTCTGGTGGCAATAGCGACAGTCTATGCCGTCGTCTCCGACGTGATGCTTGTGGCTGAATTGGACCGGCTGCATCCTCTCGACATATTGTCCGGTCAGGTATGACGAGCGGGCGATCTGCGTGTACGCCAGAAACGCACTTACGGCCAGGACACCAGCCATGACCATACTGATCCTGGCGATGTTGTTCGCGCTCTTATTAAAAAATTGTGCCATCCCTCACGTTTCGCGCCGAACGATCCGCTAGCAAATTTAGAGTTGTACCGACCTCAAATCCCCGCCAGCTGTTGCGAAGCGTGGGCTAAGAGCATGAGTGGTGCAACGAATTACAGTAAAGCCGTAAACGATTTTACTAAAACTAGAAAAATCCGCAAATTGCATTAACTATATAAATAGTAAACGAGGGCGGCATCGGCAATCCAGCAGACATTAGTATTGCTAATATGTCGGATAAAGCTTTTCAAGCAAAATGCCGCTCGAAAATAAGCGCCGGGTTTGCTTTTACGGTTCGGTCAGAGCCTGCAACAATGCCGGATCCTTCCCATAGCTAGGCTCCAATTAGGGATTGGTCCCGCCCGCTAAGAAATGCGGCTCCGACGGCTGCTGCGTTGATTCCAAGTTCGCCCTGGACAATGCTAGTCGACTTGAAAGCCGGTTCGAAAGCCAGCTCCCGCGCGCGTTCGATGATCGCCTCGAGCACCACCTCACCGGCCTGCATGATCTCGCCGCCGACGACGATCCTTTCGATATTCAGGAGATTGATGACGTTAGCGATGGCCGTCCCGACATAGGTGCCCGTGCGTTCGAGCATCATCTGGGCGAAATCATCCTCATTGCCGGCGGCATTGACGAGGGCCTGGAGGGTGATGGCATTCTCCGGCATTCGATTGAGCGAGGATGTGCTGTCCTGATGAAATCGAGCGCGAGTGCGGCGGATGATATTCGAGGCGGACGCCACCTCTTCGAGCCGCATCCCCTCGGAATTCAAGGTCACATATCCGAATTCCCCGGCAAACCCCGAAGCACCCCGCCAGATCTCACCGCCGAAAATAAAGGCACCGCCGACACCCACCCCGAGCGTGGCGTAGAACATATTCTCGCTGCCCCGCCCCGCCCCGAGACAAAACTCGCCAAAGGCAGCCGCATTGGCATCATTCTC
>DATLNN010000291.1:0-8428 GCA_035536695.1 Pyrinomonadaceae bacterium
CGCCCCGCGGGTGGCCAAAGAGCCCTTACTTACGTGCGGGCTACTGACGCGCCCGCTCTTCCACAACGAATCGATAACCAATTCCACGCACGGTCTGTACGATCCTCGGATTATTCGGCTCGTCTTCGAGATATTTGCGGAGTCGCACGATAAAGTTGTCTATCGCCCGCGTGTCTGTATCTTCCTGCAGTTGCCAGACCTCTTCAAGGATAGTTTTCCGTGAGATCGCCCGGCCCTGGTTGGCGATGAGATACTGCAGCAGTTTGGCTTCCATCAATGTCAGATGCACGAGTTCATCGCCATTCCTTAGCTCTAGATTCTCGAAGTCGATCGTCCGCCCATTGATATCGACCTTCTCGGGAAGGCTGTTCGTTTCGTCGCGTATCCATCGACGCCGACGCAGCAGGCCGTTGAGGCGAGCAAGGAAGATATTGAGATCGAACGGTTTAGCGAGGTAATCATCGGCGCCGGCTTCAAACCCTTGCAGCACGTCAGCCGGCTGGCCCCGTGCGGTCAGCATCAATATCGGCGTGTAATCCCCACCATGCCGCATTGTCCTCGCAACCTCAAATCCGCTGATCGAGGGGAGCATAACGTCGAGAATAATGGCATCGAATCTCGCGGCAACAAGCCGCTCGAGCGCCACGTCCCCATCCATCGCGATCTCAGCTTCATAACCTTCGGCCTCGAGGTTAAACCGAAGGCCATCGGCCAGATGCTGTTCGTCTTCGACTATAAGGATCTTCATACGTGTACGTTTTGAGTCCCGCCTTATGCGCGAGACGTGGCCAGAAGGCCGCCCGCAGGCGGTACTCAGAACTAAACCCTTGGTAACTGGATCAGGAATGTGGTTCCTTTTCCTTCGCCCCTGCTCTCGGCGGAGACGCGGCCCCCGTGCCTTTCGATTATCGAGCGGACAATAGGCAGCCCCAGGCCAGTGCCTTTGACTGCTTCCCTCGAGTCGTGCGGAACACGATAAAATCGTTTGAAGATGCGCTTCAGGTCGCCTCGGGCTACACCAATACCTTTGTCTCGGATAACGATGTCAGCTTTATGGAATCCCGATGGCCTTAACTTCACGGATATCTTTGGCCCGGCTGGCGAATATTTGATTGCGTTGTCGAGCAAATTGCCCAGAGCCGTCTGAAGTTCGCCCCGGTCCCCGACGACCCGAAGGCTCTCGCCCGGACTCGTGAATCTGATAGCAGCGTCATCAAGATGCTGCTGTCCTCTAACGGTCGCGATCGTTTCGCGTATGAGATCGCCTAGGTCGATCTCGGCAAGATTCAGAGCCCTTAGCTTTTCACGTGTTCGGCCCGCCTGCAGCACCTGTTCGACCGTCGAGAGCAAGCGTTCATTGTCGGCCAGCATTATGTCGTAAAATTCCTTGCGCTTTACGTCGGGCAGGTCCCGTGACTTCAGCGTTTCGAGATACAGCTTTATCGATGCGATCGGTGTTTTCAGCTCATGAGTAACGGCGTTCAGAAACGCGTCGTGCTGTTCGTTGCGCCGGATCTCGCGAACTAGAAATATGGTGTTCAGGATAAGGCCGGTTATTATCAGAGCGAAAAAGATGACGCCAAGAACGAGCAGGGCCACCTGGCGGACGCTGAGCAGGATCCACCCGACGTTGAGCGCGACCGCGAGGACCGACAAGCTAATGCCGAGAATTAGAAAAAATATCGCTGTCTTTCGCCGACGCATCTTTCTAACTGACAATTTAAAACGTTAAACGAAAAATGGAAAATGGAATGCCGTCCGGCGATTCTCATTTTCCATTCCCGTTTTTAGTTGCGTGTTAGGCGGCTCTTAGCATTTCCTTCGACAATTCCTCTGCTTCGGACTCGAGATCATAGGCGTAAACGTCCTTTATCAACCCTAGCTTTTCCAGAAGCTGAAGCTGATACCAATTCGGATCGAACTCTTTCCACGTCAGTCCATGTTTTGCGCTGCGTGGAAAAGCGTGATGATTGTTGTGCCATCCCTCGCCGAATGTGACGGCGGCGACCAGCCCGTTATTGCGCGAATCGTCGCGAGTGTCAAAACGCCGGCTGCCCCAAAGATGCGTGGCAGAATTGACCAGCCACGTAAAATGCCATCCGAGGACCGTCCGCAGGAAGATACCTGCCAGCACCATCGTCCATCCGCCGATCGCAAACAGCACGGCCGCCACGACGATCGTGGTTGCGTAATAGTACTTGTCCAAAAACCGCAGATACGGGTCCTTCATCAGGTCGGGCGAATAACGCTGCATGGTCGCCTCGGATTGGCCCTGCGCGGTCCCGCGAAAGATCCAGCCGATATGCGACCAGTACGTTCCGGCCCGCGGGCTGTGCGGATCTTTTTGAGTGTCGGTAAAAGCGTGATGTATCCGGTGCGTCGTGACCCATGTGATCGGGCCCGATTGAACAGCCAGGGTTGCGCATGTCGCCATAAATCGCATCAGCCATCTGGACGTTGTAAACCCTCGATGGGTCAGCAGACGATGATATCCTATGCCGATCCCCCAGCTTCCTGCGATCCACCAGCAGATAAACGCCGCGGCCAGATTCGACCAGCTAAGCGTAAACAATGCCGCAACGGCCAGCACGTGAAACGCTGCCACGAATATTATCGTGTTCCAGCGGTACGTCCCGGATCTCGATGGGTGAATTTCAATTACGTTTTCCATAAAGAATAATGGTGATGGTCCGCGTCCTCCACAACGCGTTACATTTTCTAGGTTAGCAGTTTCGCAAACCACTGAATGTAACAGTTTTGTAAGAGTTAAACGGCACGCACTCCAATTGAATTGGACTGGTTTTACTCGTAGAGTTATCGTTTGCTCTCAGTGTATTTGATGGCGAAGAAAGGCTCCACTCAAATATGGCTCGAATTTCTGGTCGTCCGCATGGCTCTTGGTGTCCTGCGTGTGCTGCCCCGCCGCGTTGCGATGTCTATCGGTGTCAATGCGGGCGGCCTCGCGTATCACGTGTTGGGGAAATTGCGGCGGATCGGGTTGCGGAATCTGGAGCTCGCCTATCCTGAGAAGACCGCGGCCGAGCGCGAGGCGGTCCTAAGGTCGGCTTTTGGCAATCTCGGACGTGTCATGGCCGTTGTCAGCCGTTTTAGTGGCCTGGACCGCAACAATCTTGAGGACCTCATCGAATACACGCCGACGGACGTATTTGCGGCCGCATATCAGCAAACAAAAACCGAGGGACGCGGCCGCATAATTCTCGGCGGACACATGGGCAATTGGGAGCTGCAGGCCTTTTCTTACCCGATATTTTTCGAGCCGCTCAGTTTTCTCGCGCGCCGGATGGACAATCCCCGGATCGAAGAAACGGTACGTGCGATCCGGACGCGGCTGGGAAACAAGCAGATCGATAAGGTCAACGCCGCCGGGCCGATCCTTCGCGTACTCCGAGCCGGAGGCACGGTCGGAGTTCTTGCCGACGTAAATTCTCACCCGAAAGAGGGTGTTTTCGTCCCTTTCTTTGGGATACCGGCATGCACAGCGACAGGGATCGCAATGCTCGCGGCGCGTGCTAATGCGGCAATCGTACCGATGTTTGCTATTTGGGACCAGGAAAAGAAGAAGTACAAGATCGTCCACGGCGACATCATCGAACCAGTAAACACCGGCAACCGACAGGCCGACATCGAGCAGACAACGGCCCTCTGCGTCGCAGCCACAGAACGCGTCATTCGCGACTATCCAGATCAATGGATATGGATCCACCGCCGCTGGAAAACCCGCCCGCCAGGGGAAAAGGAGTTGTATTGACCGCAGGGATAAGTGACGGCTAGTTCTCGAAATCCAAATTGAGCGGCGCCCGCGGCAGCCGCTTAATGTATGCGGGGGCGCCGGCTACCTGATTTGCATACGCGTCGGGATTAGCGGCCTTGTATTGTTCGATAAATGCAGCGCTGCCGGCCTGAATTTCGGCGGGTGATTTAATCGCCGTGGTCGGGACATCATTTCCGACCTCCTCGAATCTGAGATCGTCAACCCAAAGGTGTCCACGCCCCTTAAGACTGATGCCCAGAACAATTTGATGAGTTCCTTGGGGGACGTCGAGCACGAGATCGTAGCGCCGCCAGTCTAGCGAACCCGTGAGAGGACGATTCGCCATTCTGTCATCGTTCATCACCAACCCGCCTTCCCCCGCCATCTGCATCCAGAAATTTACGTATTCGACATTCTCCGTTTTTGCGTACACGGAAAATCGAACGCGTTTATTCAGATAATCGGTGACTCCAACGACTTGTCTGAGGAATGTATTATTCGGACCGGTGGGATTCGGAACTTTCGATCTCAGGTAAGCACTCGCGAGGCCTTGGTGCCGGACTGACGTATCTCGGGAGATCTCATAATTGTGCCGATCAATGCCGGACGGCACCTGCCAGCCCGATATCGACGCGATCGGACTCGCGAATCCGATTTTGTCTCTTGGCGTGGTTTCGGTGACCTGCGAAGAACCCGGGATGGTGACGACCGCCAGCGCAAACAGTAGAGCAGTCCAATGAAATCTCATCATTGTGACTATTTTACCCCACTTTGCGAAAACCACTTAACAAATCTGGGAATGCCTTTTTCGATCGTCGTGGTTGGGTCATAACCCAGCAGCTCTCGTGACTTGGAAATATCCGCATAGGTCGCCGGGACATCGCCGGGCTGCATCGGCTGGCGGTCGATGACCGCCGTTTTGCCAACCGCTTTTTCGATCAACTCGATCAGCCGGTTAAGCTCGGTGGTTTCGGATTCGCCTAGATTAAAAATTTCGTAGAGCGACCGGTCGTAGTCTATCGCGGCGCGGACACCCTGGATAATATCGTCGATATATGTATAGTCGCGGCGCGAAGTGCCGTCGCCAAACACCTGGATCGGTTTGCCGGCGGTAATGAGCTTGCTGAATTTGTGGATCGCCAGATCGGGCCGCTGCCGGGCGCCATATACAGTGAAGAACCGAAGGCAAATGCAGCGAATGCCGTAGAGATGCGAATAGGTGTGGCACAGCAGTTCACCGGCGGCCTTCGTGGCGGCGTAGGGCGAGATAGGCTGGTGGATGCGGTCATTTTCGGCAAACGGGACCTTTGCGTTTATGCCGTACACGCTCGATGAAGAGCCAAAGACGAATTGCGGCACGCCATGCTCGCGGGCGGCCTCGAGCAGGTTCACCGTGCCGTCAACGTTGGTCTCGACATATAGTTTTGGTTCGGCTAACGACGGGCGGACCCCGGCGCGCGCCGCGAGATGCACTATGCAGTCAAACCGCCCGGCCGCGACGATCCCGGCCATTTTCTCCGCGTCGCGGATGTCGGCCTCGATCAGATCGTAGTCCGGATCGTCGAGGTGGTCTTTGATATTAGCCCGTTTTAATTTCGGCGAGTAGAAATCGTTCAGATCATCGACTACCGTCACACGCCACCAATTCTCGGCAAGCAGACGGTCAACCAAATGCGAGCCAATAAAACCGGCACCGCCCGTAACGAGTATCTTTTTTCTCGACATTTGCTTACTGCTCTCGGATCAACTCTGCAAGATAGCACAGTGGTCGAGGGCCGCCAAATCCTTCGCGAAGCGTCATTTTTTGTCAAACCCAATGCTTGGCGAGCGCATCAAAGTGGCTGTATCGACTCTCCTCCCACGAAATATGAACATAATTAGATTTCGAGCGTTAAAAGGGTCTGTAGCCGTCTGCCGCACGGAGACCGGTATTCTTCTCTAAATACTGATTGGGAAGAAAGCTTTTTCTGACTTTGCCGCCCGAATACAGCCATAACGAGCCTTTTTGGGAAAGCGGGCGTCACGTTGTCAATGGCGGCGTCTCTATCTATACTTTTAACGAGAATAAGGGAGCCCTGGCGGCGGGAGAGCTGATTTGAAAACTGAATTGAATCGCGACGATGTGTCAGCCAGCGGCTTTCGATTTGCGATCGTGACCGCGCGGTGGAACGATGCCTTTACATCGCGTCTCGAGGCGGGAGCGGTCGATGCACTTGCAGGCCGCGGGGCGCAGCGAGCCGACATCGAGACATTTTATGTCCCCGGTGCGTTTGAGCTGCCGGCGGCTTGCTTGAAAGCTGCGAAAAGTGGAGAATTCCATGCGGTTATCGCACTCGGGGTGGTCATCCGCGGGGACACTCCGCATTTTGACTATGTCGCGGGGCAAGCAGCGGCCGGCATTATGCAGGCGTCGCTGTTAACGGACGTACCGGTAATGTTTGGCGTAATTACGGCAGAGAACGCCGAGCAGGCCGACGCCCGATGTGGTGAAAAAGCAGATAATAAGGGCTATGAGGCCGCGCTTTCGGCCATCGAGATGGCCAACCTCTTCCAGGATATGACCCAGCGACTAGAAGACCGCTGGATCGAAAGAAGAGACAAACTTTTTAATGTCGTTTGATAAAGCAGAGAAAAGTACCGGCACACGTCACAAGGCACGCGAATGTGCCCTGCAGATGCTATTTGCCCGCGATCTGGTCGACAATGACGGCCCGACGCTCACCGAGAATTACTGGAACGAGCTCGGCGACACGACCATTGATGACAAAACACGCGATTTCGCTAACGGTCTCGTTTGCGGAACCCTTGAGCAGCTGTCTGCGATCGACGACCGCATTCGTACCCGCGCCGAGCATTGGCGTATCGAGCGAATGGCGATAGTCGACCGCAACGTCCTCCGCCTCGCCGTTTACGAATTCCTCTATCAGGACACGCCGGGCACCGTAGCGATCAACGAAGCTCTCGAGATCGCCCGGCGTTTCTCGACCTATGAGGCGACGCAATTTATCAACGGCATTCTTGACGCCATAAAACAGGACATCGAGTCGGCGGGGCCTGACGAGCCGACCATTCTCAAATCACAGGCGTCGTCAAAATAGTTTCAAAAACTAGCAATGAGATCGGTAACCGTGCTTACGGCCATTCTGGCGTTTTTGCTTGTTCAAGCGACTTTCGCGCAGCCATGGCCGGCCAAGATCAGGGGCTACAAGGTGTACGACGCCAAGCTTGACCTGGCCTCTGATGCATCCGTCAGACTCGTGGATGCTCGCATTGCCGAAGCCGGCTTTTCAGGTATGACCGTTGACGTCGATGCCGAAATATTGTCGAGAAAGCAGGGCGGAACAATCGATTTTGTGACGTTCCGGGATTTTAAGATCAACGGTATACCGGTCGAGATCGAAGAATACACCCATCCGTTCGCCCTCAAAAAAGGCGTGCCGTTCCTTCTTCCCAGACCAGCGCGGATACATTTGAAAACAGCGAATGTTCCAATTGCTTCCATCCAATCACTCCGCGATGACGGCCGCGAGCTGGATGTCACGGGCACGCTCTTTATTTTTGGCAAATTCAAGAAATTCGGTTTTACATTCAAGCGTGTCGTCCCGGTGCGCGTCGACATGAAGATATCAAACCCGCTCACCGCTTCAGCCGCTTTCGATTTATAATAAGTACGTGGGTGCATTTACTATCAGGTGCAAGATCGAAAATATCTCGTCGCGCTCAAAATCTGCAGTCGTGCCGCGAATGCTCGTTGATACGGGCAGCGAATACACTTGGGTGTCCGCAAAGACGCTTGAGAAACTAGATGTCGAGCGCGAGAAAAAGGACATCAGCTTCATCATGGCCCACGGCCAGGTTATAACGCGAAGCGTAGGATTCGCGATCGTTCGCTACGATAAATTCTTCACGGTTGACGAAGTCGTTTTTGCTGAGAAGGGTGACTTACTGCTGCTCGGCGCCAGGACACTTGACGGCCTCAGCCTGACGGTGGACCCGCGCAAAAAGAAACTCGTTGCGTCAGGCCCAATTCTTGCGGCGTGATCATTAAACCGACCCGGTGAGTGCAGAGGCCCACGCGTTAGCGAGGGCTTAACACTCAAGCTGGCTGTTAAGCCCGCGCCAAGGCGCGGGCTTCTGCATGCCAATTTATTGGACCAACTTCAAAACTTAACGCCTACCCAGTTGCGATTTTATTGCATTCTTAACTGTAGCGTGCTATACTTGCAACTGTGTGTTGTATGCGATATCCCATGAATCGGTTTACCATGCGCTGCGAGCGTCGGTTTAATTCCCCTCCGGATTATGCTGTGCCACAATTCGCGCACAAAGGAGCATATCGTGCCACAGAACGGAAAAGGATCCGAGAGATGGAGTCGAAGCATGTGAATCTTCTAACTATTCTAAACAGAGGGGTTGTGGCGAAAAGCGGACCCTGAAATAGCTTTACACATAAAGTGGGACAGATGGGACAGATGAACTGAAAGGAAGAGAAAAGAGACGAGAGGAGATAGTTTCGGAGTATCTCGCAGGGAATCGAGCTATCGGGATCTGGAGGCGAGATATGGGGTCAGTTCGAGCACGCTGCAGCGATGGGTGAAGGCTGCGGGGGTGACGGGCGGGCAGAGTCGTGAGGGATCGGAGGCTTTCGAGGGGAAG
>DATLNN010000292.1:0-3539 GCA_035536695.1 Pyrinomonadaceae bacterium
CAATATGGCAAAATGTTCACGGCGTGAGCTGGTTGGGAATGCCGTCCTTAACTAGGAATAATGCAGCACTATGAGGCTGCCGGAGACACAATCGAAGGACAAACAATAGCACGAGTTGGTTTCGCACTAGTCATCGTCCGGGTTCGGGCGGCCCGTATATGCGATATGAAGTCTGCCGAGCAGGTCAGTTAGAACGAGTCGCTCGGTCTCTGACAGGCCAGACATGTATTCTGTCTCGAGCTCAAGCCACTGCGCCGCCACGTCCCTCTGGGCGTCCCAACCCTTGCGGGTCAAGAATATTCGCGTTGACCGCTTATCGCCGGCGATGCTTCGACGCGTGACCAAGTTTATATCTATAAGCCCTGTGAGCATCTTATTGATCGTTGGCGGACGAAGGTTAAGCCGTTCCGCGATATCCACTTGTCTTAGGCCGTCTTTTTTCCACAATTCCATTAGGACGAAAACCTGGCCGCTGTGGAGGTGGACGCGTGCCATGTGGTTTTCGAGAGCATTGCGGTAGGCGGTTGCTACTTTGGCCAGCAGGTAGCTTGCCGTCTTCTCGTATTCGATCCCTTCGTTTTCGTTCATTCGTAAGCCTTCTAATCAACTATTATTAGCCAGCTAATTAGATATTATTAGGTCGCTAATAATATCTAATTAGCTGGCTAAGAATAAAAAGTTAGCATGGCGTGTCATAATTAGAAAGCATTGAGGGAAGGTTTATGGAAAGAGCTGAATTGTTGAGAGACGCACGAAATATATTGCTCAAGCTGCATAAAGCTCTACTCGACCTTGACCGAGAGATGTACGAGGGATTTCACGGAGAAGTAAACACCGGCGAATTCCTTAACCTCTTGCTTGAGGACGACGATTTTGCATGGCTTCGAAAATTCTCGATGCTTATCGTCGAGATCGATGAAACATTTGATCGAAAGGAAAAGGTTACGACCGAAATGGTCGAGATACATCTGGGAAAGGTCAGGGAATTGGTCGAGATGAAAGAGCCGGATGAGTATTTTCGAGCGAAATATGAGTTTGGGATCCAGCGCGACCCGGACGCTGCTGCGCTGCACGGACAATTAAAAACGCTGCTGGCGGTCAGCAGCGTCCGATAACAGAAATCTATGGTAATTTGGACAGAGTCCGCGCAGATTGCGGACAGCTTCCTTATTCGGCGAGGAGGCCGGCGATCAACGGGCTTGCCAGCCCGCGGTGCCTCAGGACCTTCCGCTTTTCTTCCAGTCCGATAGAAATCCCTCAAGGCCTTTATCGGTCAAGGGATGTTTCACCAATTGCTGGATTACCTTAAATGGAATGGTCGCAACGTCCGCCCCGGCTAACGCACAGTCGACGATATGAACCGGGTGGCGGATAGAGGCGGCGAGCACCTCGGTTTCGAAGCCATAATTGTCATAGATCTGGACAATAGTTCGAATCAGCTCCATGCCGTCCTGGGCAGTATCGTCGAGGCGCCCGATAAAGGGCGAAATATATGACGCCCCAGCCTTGGCGGCCAGGAGGGCCTGGGCGCCCGAGAAGCATAGGGTAACGTTGACCTTGGTGCCCTCTTCGCGGAACTTGCGGGTTGCTTTCAGGCCGTCCAACGTTAGCGGGCATTTTACAACAACATTCGATGCGATCTTGGCAAGCTCGCGGCCCTCGCTCAGCATTCCCTCTGTATCAAGCGCGGTGACCTCGGCCGAAACGTCGCCTTTCACAATGCTGCAGATCTCGGCGATCCTCTCTTTGAAGTCGATATTGCCCTCTCTCGCGACGAGCGTAGGGTTTGTGGTGACGCCATCGATCAGCCCGAGATCATTTGCCTCGCGTATTTCATCCAGATTTGCCGTATCAATAAAAAATTTCATAATCTCCTTTTATGCAGAAGCGCCATTTGCATGCGCCCCGCCCAGTAGTAAGTGACTAACCCTCAACTTAGAATAGCTATCAGTGCTACGAAAGCCGAGATGTTACACGACGCGATTTCGCAAAACCCCGATTCCCTCGATCTCCACCTCACAGATATCTCCACATGATAGAGAAGAGACCCCGGATGGTGTGCCCGTCGCGATAACATCCCCGACATTCAGCGTCATCATACGCGAAATGTAACGAATCAAAAAGTCCACCGGAAAGACCATCTGCGATGTCCGCCCGTCTTGCTTGGCTACTTCATTTACGCGAACAATAACACGAATATCGGAAATATCCAATTCGGTTTCAACCACCGGACCGATCGGGCAAAAAGTGTCAAACGACTTCGCTCGTGCAAATTGGCCATCCTTACGCTGCAAATCACGAGCAGTAATATCATTCAAACACGTAAAGCCCAATATGTGATCCATCACATTAGTATTATCTGCAAGGTGCTTACATGTCTTAGAGATAACTACGCCGAGCTCACCTTCATGCTCAACCTGACGTGATACTTCGGGCAACACAATTTCCTCATTGTGGAAAACGAGCGAAGAAGGAGCCTTGAGAAAGAGAAGCGGCTCCGCCGGAACCTCGTTTCCCAGCTCCGCAGCATGGTCGGCATAGTTGCGCCCGACGCATACGATCTTAGACGGCGCAAAATCTTTGTCGATCTCGATCTTCACAATTTTTTGAGAAAAATGCAGTCTACCACAGGTAAGTGGCGAGCCCGCCGGTGCGTTCCTCGCTCAACAGGAGAGCCCTTGAAACCATGTTTTCCTGAGTTGAATGGATCTACCCAAAAGCAAGGTCTATGGAACCGTTTCTGAGGCGATTTCCGACGCCCGACTGATGTTGCCGGACGTATCAGTCGCCGTCAGGTAATAAAAATATGTTCTGCCCGGCTCGACCCGCGTATCTTGAAACGTGTTTGTTTTCAACAGCTCAGGCGTTAATAGCTGCCACTCTGGTTTAGGTAGAGTTGCATCGGTCGAGCGATAGATCTTATAACCGGCAATGTCTTTTTCGGGGTTGACCGCGAAGAAGATCGAGATGGTACCCGGGGCCGCGGCCACGGTGATGGCCGACGGCGCCGACGGCGCGAATCTATCGAGAGGCCGGAAGGCAAGAATGTTCGACTCCGCGCTTTCCACCGGTTCGGCCTGTGTCCCGACAGAGACGGCACGGACGAAATAGTAGTATTCCTTGCCAAACTCAAAGAACGGGTCGTCGTAGTTAGTTTGGGTTACAGGCGCCTGATTGAGCGGCTTTGCCGGTGTTTTATCAGATTCCGACCGGTAAACGTTGTAGCCCAGTATACTTACGGGGGTTGTTCCGTCAACATTTGTAGTCGAGGGCGACCATTTTAGCTTGACAGCGTCCTGCGTGGGTTCAGCGGAGAGAGAAGTTGGGGCCGCCGCGACCTTTGAAGAGGGTTCAATAAGGAGCGCGTTCGAAAATCCGGCTCTCTGCCCGCTCGCATTCACGAAGCGGATGGCGTATCTGAGACGCGCGGCCTGGCCCGCGAATTCGAGCGTGTCGCGATGCGTTATTGTTTTCAGGCCAAAGTCGGCATCGGTTATCTTTAGGGCAGCTATCAGGTTAGCTCGATTTGAAAATTCCTC
>DATLNN010000293.1:0-9269 GCA_035536695.1 Pyrinomonadaceae bacterium
GACGCCCAAATACCTCTTCCCAATACACCCACGACAGCGTTCCATTCAACAGCGTATCCGAACCGTCGCGCGTAATGCGGATCTCGCGGCCTGCATCGAGGTCGTAGCAGTAAAGGTCGTTCGCTCGGACGTAGGAAACGCGGCGGCCGTTTGGCGAGAAGCCCGCGGAGGTTTCTTCTGCAGGGGTATTCGTTAAACGTCGAAACCGAGAGTTCGTAAGCTCAAGTACAAAGATGTCTCCCTTGAAAACATATAAAGCGTGCTGGGCCGCCCCGTCGAATGCGATCGGCCATGCCAAAGTCTGCGGAGTCGAGTCCGGAAGCGTGGTTCTAAGGTCGGTCAGCGCACGAGCAGCATCGACGGCCGGCTCGCGCCGACCCGTTGCCGGATCCAAACGCTCAAATGTCCGCTCTCCCAGCGGACGGCGGTTGTCCAGCATCATCAATGACCCGTCATCGAGCCACGCCGTGGCAGGTACAGACGCAACGCTTCGTCCTTCAGGCCCGAAGATCCATTCGAGGGTTAGCTGCCGCGTCTCCGTTTGAGCGAGGCCCGCGGAAACGCAACATAGACAAACAGCGACGACCTCTAGCCAAATGTGGGCAAAGCGAGCGACTCGA
This sequence comes from Pyrinomonadaceae bacterium, assembly GCA_035536695.1. Taxonomy (GTDB): domain Bacteria; phylum Acidobacteriota; class Blastocatellia; order Pyrinomonadales; family Pyrinomonadaceae; genus OLB17. The sequence goes on from DATLNN010000293.1 coordinate 621, forward strand.
TCTTGTATGGCCATTTTTATCCTCAACCAATCTTTGTGACGATACCGTCGTTACAATTTCCGGATTCACGAGACTTGCCGTCTGACAACAACCGCGGTGAAGGCCCACGGGCCGGGGTTCAGTGTCAGACCGGTCACGCGCCCGCTGGTCTCGTCAAAACGCAGCACCTCACGGCCGGGTGATTCGATAATAAAACGGCCGTTTTCCGCTGGCGTGACAGCGTATGTTTGATCTTTGTCGAAATAGATGCGCCCGTTTCCGTCAAACCGCGCGGTAAGGGAGCCGTCAACGGCTGATACGACCAATCTTCCGCCCCCGTCAAATTCGTAGGTGCCGGCGTATTTCCTGAGCCCGTCGAGGCTTGGTTTCGTCGTCATCGGCCTAGGCCTTTCAGGTATAACCGGTACGCTCGCGAGAACAGCGTCCCACGCCAGCTCGGAGGCTATAACGCTCAGGTCCGTGGCGCGGAGGGCAGGATTTTCGACTTCGTCGGTCGTAACGGCGTACAGGATATCGCCATCCTGAGATGTGGCAAACGGTTGTATGGCCCGCGCCATCGACGAGTGCACCTGCGTGGCGAGGCGCTGGAGCGCCCAGAACGGGAGTTTTTGGTTCGTGACGACCAACGTAATGGTCGTGTTGGCCGTCGGGCCGCCGGTCTCCGCCGGCGCGTGCCTGGTCGGCGGAAAATTCCTGATTTTGTCGGCGATCAACGGGCAGGTTTGGCCTGCATCGTTCCGCCCGCATCTCACCATTCTGCCGGTGCGATCGACGACCGCGCCGAGGGCGTTAACCACTGTAAACACGCCGATCTTTGTCGGGCCTATGGTTCGAAACGCGCCGCCTTGCCCGGAGTGCGGCCAGTCGACGTAATTGGCCGCATCCTGGCCGCGTGAAAAATAGACGCCCTGCATCGCAAATCGACCTGCACCGCGGGCACCCAGCGGAAACCAGCCTGGCTCCGAGCTCTTAAGCGCCGCCTCGCCCAGTATGTCGTCGGGGGTGACCCGGCTCAGCCTCCGCCCGCCAACATCGTAAATAATGGCACCGAGTACGCCCGCGATAAAGTCTACATTTCCTTCGGCGGCGCGCATTTTCTTGATACCGTTGGCGACGCCAGTCGCGGCGGACAGCCCGTACCACGAGCCACCCGAGAACACTACCGCTTGAACCATGCGGCTCTCGTACGCGTTCTGAAGGATTTCGGCGTTGAGCTCGCCGGGCGACCCGCCGCGCATATCCACCGCGCCTTTCACGCCGTTAGGAAAGTAAAAAACGGTCGTGCCGGTCGGCCCTTCGTCGTATTCCGCAACCCCGACCCGCATCGCCGGAAAGTCAAACGTCAAGCTTGGCCCACTCTTGTCGACTTTTGGAGTTGCCGTGCGCGTTTCCCGCGGCTGCGAATTCCCGAAGCTTACAAGCGTGCAAACAACAAGCAGGGGACGAATAATCGCACAGTCGATAGCTCTCATATCAAATAGTCTTTGCTGCCGTCGTAACGTTTGATTTTACCGCCGTTTCGAACACCCTATCGAACCACCTGGCGGAGCTCCGCAAGCCAGTTCTGGACGATCACGATCGGGAAGTCGTCGCTGTTCTCAACCATTAAAAAGCGCTTTCCGTCAGTGGTCACGTCTTCGCGCTGATGTCCCAGAAGGTCCAGTGTATAAGGCCCGTCAAATAGCTCGACCGGCGGCTCAAACTTCAGCGGCTGGATGCCTGACAAACGAGCCGATAACATTTTAGTGCCCAGACGGAAGAATAACTCTTTGCCGTCCGATGCCCAGATCGGTGAGAGCCCTCCCTTCGTCGAAACTGCGACAGTTGGGCCGGGCCCGGGATACGCGGTTACGTATACTTGATTCTCACCGGTCTCGTCGCTCACGAACGCCAACCAGTTGCCGTCGCGCGAGAATCGCCCACTCCGCTTTCGGCCGGGACCACCCAGAAACCGTCTGGTTTGACCGTCAGTCGAACGGATCCAGATCTCAAATGCCCGGTGGTCGTAATAGGCAAGCTCGCCCGTGCGCTCGTTTACCGACGTGGGTACGACGAACCCCGTTTTTGGCACAAGAATCTCCAGCGGCGAACTGCCGTCGGCCGACTCTGACTGCAGACCGTTTTGACCCCGAAATATTATTCGCTTTCCGTCCGGAGACCAGGTCGGAAACGAACCCGTGGCTACGAGTTTCCGTGTGCCTCCCCCAAGGTCTACGCGGTAGACATTTCCGTCATCAAGATTGAGAAGGGCTTGGCGGTCGTCCGGGGCGAGATCGAGATGACTGTAATCCAGGCGTTCGACGGGTATCGGCGTAGCGTTTCCGGCCCGGTCGACCCACACGAGCCGTGCCGTAGATTCGCCGCGAGTCGGAACGTAAACGAGAGTTCCGTCGCGGCCGATAGCCGGCGAACCTCGGACGTTTTCTATCACAGGAACCGGATTCACGGCCCGGGTCGAATTGGCCCCGTCAAATGGCGCGGCCATCAACGTATCGCCCTGCTTGAAGACGAGCCACCCGTCCTCTATATACGTGAAATTGCTGCCTTGAACGCCGAGCTCGCGTACGGACCCGTCTCGGAGATCAACCAGACCGCACCTATCAGTGCCGTCTGTATACTCGATGGTAATGAGCGCGCTCTTGCCATCAGGTAAGTACGAGGGGAAAAAGTGACCGTTGATTCCGGCGTCAGAAGCGACGCGTGTAACCTGCTCAATCGCACCTCCGGCAGCCGCGACTCGCTTGAGCCCCGAACCCGAACCGAACAGAATCTGGCCGTCCGGTCCCCAGCTAAATCCGTCAGGCGGCGGTGTATTATCATCCCAGCGGGTAATAATTTGTGGTTGGCCGCCCCGCACCGAAACCTTAGATAGCCCAACGTTATCCTGGATCGCTATCCACTCGCCGTCGTGCGAGAACGCCCAATCCTCGGCCTCGCGGCCCTCGGTCAAACGGTGAGAACTTAGACTGTCAAGCGACCGCAGGCAGAGATTGACCGTATTGCCCTCGCGGCAGTTGTAAACGATCTTCGAGCCATCTGGCGAGACAGCTACGCGAAAGTCGGTCCAATTCGGGGCGAGTTTTGAAGGGATTTCAAGCCTAAAGCGTCGGAGCGGTGCCGTATACGCACTCGACTGCGGGCCCTTTGCGACGTAAATTGCGAGTCCCACCGTCAGACCGGCAAACAATGCCGCTAATATCCATGGCAGCCATTTACGTGCGAAGAATCGCGAGGTCGCCTGCCCGGTTCGCGCCGTATCAAATCTGGCATCGCCTCCTGCCAAGGATCCTGTGCGGCCTTCACCCGACACGGCGCCGCCAGACCAAATCGCGGTCGCTGGCTCATCCGTTATGCTGCCCTGAATGAGCGCGGCCCCGTCATCCAGACAGTACAAGAGACGATCATCGAAATAATCCTTTCTGCATTCGGGACACCGTTTCATCTGAAATCCTTTATCGGCACGATATGATTCAGAATTCGAAAAGCAGAGGGCTCACTTCGACTGTCGTTTGAGCAACCCACCGCCGGTTGCTATGCCCTCGACCTCGGTTTTTGCAGCGTTCAGTTGAAACGTTACCATCGTTTCGCCGCGCCAGCTGTTGTTCCAAGGTCCGCGAAAGGCGTCGTGGTGCCAGTGGTCGAGAATCGCACTCGCCCTTTTATCGACGATAAAGTGGAGCTTGCCGTCGACGAGCCTTACCTCACGTGCGCCATAGAACGGGTCGGAATATACTCCGACATAGGCCGTCAGTGGTAGGCTCGGAGTCGTGTTCGGGATTCGGCGGGCCAGGAATGCCTCGGCCTGTTTCTTGTTTTCAGCTGCGATCCCGTCAAACATCACCTTCATCTCGGTGCTCCAGTCGCGGCTGTTGTCGTTGAAACCAAAGAGATCGAATACCTTATAGATCAGTGCATGACGGACCTCGACGTGGTCGACGTTGCCGAAAATATAGACGCCCAGCTTCTTGTCGCGCATCATGGCAACGAGCGCCGTGCGGCCGGCCAGGCTGCCAGTGTGCATATGCACCATTTCACCGCGATAATCATGCTGGAACCATCCGAGTCCGTAAGTGGTCCAGTGTGGTTTTACCAGCCGGAACGACGGATAAAAGGTCGCGGGGATGACGACATGCGGTTTTAGTATCTCGCTTAACGTCGCCGGCTTTACGATCTCTTTCCCGTTAGGATTGATGCCAAGGTTGAAATTGACCCATTTCCCAATATCATTCGCTGTCGACCAAACGGCCCCGGCCGGGGCCGCGGCGTCAACGCCCATTTCGGGAATGGGCTTTAGTTCGCCCTTGACCTCGTAATGGGCCACCGAGCGATTTGCATAAGCGAGCGATGAGCCGAGCGTTGGATAGGTGTTTTTCATGCCGAGCGGACTGAAGACGCGTTCGGTCATGAAGCGCTCCCATGGCATACCGCTAACTTTTTCGATCACCTGGCCCGCAACCAGATACATGAGGTTGTTGTAAATAAACCCGCCCCGCATCGAATAGGTGGGCTTTGCATACTGCATCCGGCTGACGATCTCCGTCGACGGCAAGTCGGTAAGCGTGGCCCACAGAAAATCCGCGTTGCCCATGCCGGCGTTGTGAGTAAAGAGGTCGCGAACAGTGAGCTCTTTCGTCACATAAGAGTCGGCCACGCGAAAATCGGGCAGGTGCTTTATCACCTTGTCGTCCCATTTGACCTTGCCCTCATCGACCAAAATGCCCATCGCGACGGCGACCATGGCCTTGGTGGTCGACATCGCCCCGAAGAGGGTGTCATTGTCCACCGGATCGTTCTTGCCCAGCTCTCTAATCCCATAGCCTTTTGCCAACAAGACCTTACCGTCCTGGACAACTACGAGCGACATGCCCGGTACGCCCCACTGCTTCCTTGCCGATTCGGCATATCGGTCAAATGTCTCAACGTTTCCCTGAGCGCCGACGAATGTCGCCGATGCCAAAACCGCAAAAAGCAAAGCGATGCCGTGTCTCATCACTGTCATATCCGTACACCTCATAATTGTCTTTAATTGCGCGTTTAGCGCGATCGAGGGATCTCAGTCAGGAAAACCAACATCGGCAAGTAGTTCAGTAAACCGAGGATGGCCGCGAATCTCGTCGAATCGCGGATCGACCTTGAGCATAACAATATGCGGCTCTCTCGCGGCTAGCGAGCGTTCGAGACTGGTCATCGCTGCAGAATGCTCGCCCAAGGCAGCTTGGTATACGGCGATAATATAAGCCGTTACGGTCGGGGCGCTATCGGGTGAGATTATAGTTCGAAGAAAACCGTGCCAGCCGGCTCTCTCAAAGGCGGCTCTGCAGGCCGCGGCAACCTTCGGCAGCGAGCACATCTCGAGAAATTTCGCGTAGGCATCGACACTCTCAGCGAATTGCTCCTTCATTTGATAGCCAAACGAGAGTGTGAGATATGCGGCCGGGTAGTTTGGGTCCAGTTCCAGGGTTTCTCGCGACTTTTCGAGTGATTCATCATAGCGTCTTTCGAGAAAGAGGGCGAGAGCGTACACCCATTGGCCCATCGGCGACAACGGGTCCAACGCAAGGGCCTTTCTCAATTCTTTTTCCGCTTCGACATGGCGACCCAGCTGTGCAAGCAGCCCGCCATAAAAGGCGTGAGCCGTCGCATTATTCGGATTCAGCTCGATAGCTCGGCGATAGGACACTTCAGCAGCCGTAAAGTCGTACTCAAAATCCTGCTGGACAAACCCGAGCGACACGTGGGATTCGCTCGAACGAGGGCTCAGCTCGATCGCACGGATAGCCGCTGCTTTGGCTAGCGGCATGCCATCCTGCGGAGGCACGGAACCGAGTTCGCTCGAGAGCATGTGGGCGTCGGCCAGCCCGGCGTACGCCTCTGCATAGTTCGGTTCGATCCCGATGGCTTTCTCAAAGCAGTCGACCGCGCTGGCAAACTCGTCGGGAGCAAATTTATTAAGGAAAAATCGCCCGCGCAGATATAGCTGGTAGGCCTCAATATCGCGTGCGTTGTGTTTGAGATCATCGATCAGCGCGGCCATTTTGCCCTCGGTTGCCGGCGCGCCGGCCTCACCAAGGAGCTTTGATTTAAGCGCAAGCACCACGGCGGCCGTGATCTCGTCCTGAACGTCAAAAATATCCCGCAGCTCCGTATCATATTTATCGGACCATATGTGGTAACCATCTGCTGCGTTGATCAGTTGCACCGATATTCTCATCCGCTCGGCAAACTTGCGCACGCTCCCCTCAACGATGTTCTGAACGTTCAAAAGGGTGCCGATTTGGCCAATGTCGATGTTCTTGTCCTTAAATGAAAAGGCCGACGTGCGGGCGACGACCTTCAGGCCGTTTACTTTGCCCAGAGCATTTATCAGCTCTTCGGCCAGGCCGTCGCAGAAATACTCGTCATCCGCATCGCGGCTAAGGTGAGCGAACGGCAGCACGGCGATCGAGTTCGGAAAGCTTGACGTTGCCGATCTCGCCAGTCCGGCGGCCGATGATCCAGAGTGGAAACTCGCTGCAGCTGCGTCTAACGAGCCGGGAAGTATCTGTGTCTGATGTTCCTCAGTCTCACGATCCGAAACGAGCCATGCGCCATCTTCCAGACAGAAATTGAGCGATTCATCCGGATAGCCGTGGTTGCATTTCGGGCACTGCTTCATACGCCATGCGTTTTTGTTCTAGAGAAACCTATTCTACCTCATTCGCTGCCATTTCGTGCGCGTATATATGATGTCAAAGCCGTTCTTTTGTCCATTCTTCTGTGACTGGCTGCCGGGAGCCGCGCCCATCGAGGCAACGGTGCAGCCGCGGTCGGCGGCAAACCGTAGACGGGCGTCGAGCAATGCCGCCTGGGCACCGGTTCGTCGTGCCTCGGGCATCGTGCTGGCTCCGGCTAGCAGCGAAACATCGTCCACGATCAGCAGCATCGCCGCGGCAATCGGGTGGCCGTCGAGCAGAGCAAGGAATGGGGATGCACCTTCAGACGCCACAGTCGTCCGCCCGAGCCCATGAAAAAAATCTTCAAGCTCCGGCATCTCGGCCAGCCAACCGGCGGCGGAGACCTCTGCCCAGACCTCTTCCTCTCCCGGTTCTATCAGACGTGCGTCGATCCTTGAAGGTGAATTCGCCGAACGAGCGATCTCGGATTCGAGCCTCCGGGCCATTACGCTTGTGAGTTCGATCGGGCCGTAACCGCGGCGGTTCAACAGCTCCAGCGTCAACGGCTCTGCCATCGGGCTCACCTCATGCAGGACAGGCGCGTTTCGTTCGGCGAAAAAGGCCTCGATCTGATCCATGACCTCATCCGATGGCTCACTAAAGAGACCGAGTCCGAATGCCTGTGTACACGGCGAGTCCGGTCCGTCATACATTGCGTAAACGCCCCCTGCGTCCATCCACGCCGCACCTGTCTCAGGAAAAAGCCGTGCCCGCGATTCGACAAAGCTCGCATTGAATCGAGCCTCGGCCCGTTCGAGCCTAATGGAAAGCTCTTTGTCCGAAAAGAGAATACTCATCAAGATTCGCAGTACAATTAATATTTTCCGTCGCTCAGACACTGGGACTCACGGCAGATAGCCGCTATTCCGGCAGATTCAGCCTTCGCAAGAGTTCCTTGAAGCGCGGAACGGAGCGGGTCGAGTGTGTAGATCTTCGCCAGAGATCGCATACCGGGGAACGCCATCGGAGAAGCCTTTCTCGAGCCAGTCCAGGCGCTTGTTTGTTGTCGGGGAGCGCGACGTCCCATCATCCATTGCGCCCAACTGCGCGTGAAGTACCGATGAAGAATTTCCGCGATCGTCCGCATCGGCAATCACCAGGAATAGATTTGAGCTATTTTCCCGTCTCCCGTGATCTTAAAGGAAAACCAGTAAGGATTGTCTCCCAAAACAACCTTGTAACGAAGGACGCTGCTATTTCCCGTCGTTTTTTCGCTGTCGGAAAAGTCAAAGGACTTTAATGCTCCGTGCGAAGCGATCCATTTCCAAAACCCCGTCCCGGTTGCCGTCTTTAGAAAACTCTGCATCGCGGGGGTGAACGAAGCAGCATTGCGTTTGTCATTTATTAGATCGGACATCGCCCCCTTCAATTTCCGCGAAGTCTGCGGGTCAGGGTCTATCCGTCCGTCGGGTCTCTTTAACGCCGGAACATAGATTCCGGCGATGTTTATAGCGAGTCGGTCTAATATCTTATCTCCATGATTGGTTAGAATAATTACCGTGATTTTGTCATCCGTAAAACGGTAGATGGACGACGAGAAACCCGGCGTACCGCCGCTGTGCTGGACCAGGCGACGACCGTGATATTTTTCAACGAACCAACCGAATCCGTAATCAAAGGAGGCTAACGCTCCGTCATTAGTTTTGGCGGGAGTCCACATTTGTTCGAGACTGGATTTTTTAAGCAGCTTCCCCGTGTACAGCGCGGCATCCCATTTCGCCATATCCGTTACGGTGGAAATAATAGCCCCGGAGGAGAACGCGACGGGCGGCAACAGAACGGGGCGATTCTCAAACCCATTGTTCACCCATTCGTAACCTGAAGCGCGGTTCGGCACAATCGGTCGTGGGTCTGTGCTGTGCGTGGCGGTCATACCGAGCGGCTTGAAAATACGGCCGTCCAAAAATTGGTAGTAGGAGTTGCCGCTCGCCTTTTC
>DATLNN010000294.1:0-5274 GCA_035536695.1 Pyrinomonadaceae bacterium
GTCGAGGAACTCGTAACCATGCCGTATATACATGGGCCAGTACCATATAGCAGCAATTGCGATAGCGAGCACCCCTCCCCACCCAAGACTGAAGAGAAACGCGGCTGGGGGCCTTCTCCAGGACAATAAATAGAACAATGAGACAATGGCAATCGGGAAAACGGCGCCGATCAACCCTTTTGCGAGCAGGCCGAGCCCGATAAAAACGTAAAATAGTGCTAACGCAAGGTAGCGGCCGACGACCCGTTCTCGCGACTGCTCGAAAATGAAGAAGCTTACGATCGATGCCGTGATCGGGGACGTAATGGCGATGTCAAAGCTCGCGCCGCGGGCAAAGACCATGATCCCAAGTGTCGAAGCGGTGATCAGGGCGAGCCACTTGCCGAAATCGCTCGACAAAACTTGCGGCTGTTGAGCCGGGCCCTCGGATCTTACTGCAGACCTTCCGAGCAGCCACATACACGCAATGACGCCGAGGCCGCACAGGGCGGAGCCAAAGCGCGCTGCAAACTCGTTTACTCCGAACAAGTTATAAGAGGCGATCTGCAGCCAATAGAGGAGTGCCGGCTTTTCGAACCAATAAAAACCACCGAGCGTCGGCGTTATCCAATCTCCCCGCTCGAACATCTCACGAGCCACCTGGGCGTACCGGGCTTCGTCCGGACCGAGAAGCGGGATGGTAAGACCGAAAAAATAGAAAAAGACGATCAGAACGCCAAATGCAAACCAGATCGATGCGGGAACAGAGCTTTTGCGTCGATGTTCGGTCTTTGTAAATTCCGGCATCTTATCTGAGAATGTAAAGTATTGCCGATTACCGATTTGTTATCAAACTATGGCTGAGAACCGCAAACATCGCGTGGCTGCGGTTGGCGTCGGGAGCCTCGGGCGACACCACGCGCGCAACTACGCAGAGATCGCGGCTGAGGGCCGCGTAGAGCTCGCCGGCATCTGTGACGCTAATCCTGAAACGGCTGCCGCTATTGCCTCACAATACGAGACTCGAGCGGTTTCTGATTGGCGCAAATTGATTGATGGGGTCGACGCCGTTTCGATCGCGACGCCGACCGATACGCATGCGGACATCGCCTGTACGTTCCTTGACTCGGGCGTGCACGTCCTCGTCGAAAAACCGATAGCGTTGACACTTGACGAGGCGGACAGAATGATCGCGGCCTCGAAAAGATCGGGCGCCAAGCTGATGGTCGGGCATCTCGAGCGTTACAACCCCGCCATGGTCGCGCTCCGCCCGCACGTGACCACGCCCCTTTATTTTGAGATCCATCGGGTGTCACCCTATCCAAACCGGTCGCTTGACGTCGACGTTGTGCTTGACGTAATGATACACGACCTGGACGCGGTGCAGTGGCTGGTTGGTGAACACGTGGCTGTGTCGGAGATCCGCGCCGTTGGGATTCCCGTCATTTCCGATAAGGTCGATGCTGCCAACGCCCGTATCGAATTTGAGAACGGCAGCGTAGCCAACATCACCGCCTCACGCATCGGAACGGAGAAGATCAGGAAAACGAGGTTCTATCAGACAAATGCCTATGTAGTCCTCGATTACGCCACCAAATTTGCATCATTAACTTCTTTGAACCCGAACGCGGCACATCCACTGCTCGGTATCTCGATAGATCGGCTGCAGATAAATGATGTCGAGCCGCTTAGGAGCGAGATCGAGGCTTTTTTGCATTCGATCGTTACCGGCGAGAAACCCGCTATTACGGGGGAAGACGGTCGGCGGGCGCTGTCGATTGCGGTGGGGGTTCTTGGGAATATCTCAAGTCACATGCATCGGCTTTCGGGCGGGCAGGCGTCGCTACTTGTCTGAGGCGGCGAGTGCTGAAGTAGATTGAAGGGCAAGCACGGATGCTTGCCCTTCCATAGGCTACGCGGATGCCTCGCTCGACTGCCCGCCTGCCATTTTTTCCTGGATGAATTTCATGAACTCGCGGTTCTTTTGGATCTGCTCGGCACCGTCGGGCCGGTCGAGGATCACTTTTTCGAGATTCTGGAACGCCTCAGGCGACTGCCATTTTTCCCGTAGCTCGGCAATGAAAGGCTCAACCTTGGTAAAAACACCGACATGCTCGCCGTTCGTCTGACTGAACAGCTCAGCGTCAATAGCGCCGCTATTAACAAGAGCAGCGGCCATGTCCCAATAGGACAGGACCATTCGAAGATATGCGCCCACCTCAGGGTCCATCATTGTCTTTTCAATATCCTCGACGCTGCTTGGATTAAACCCAAAGAACCAGTTGCGGGCCTTTCGCATAGTCTCCTCGCGGCGCAGGTCGTACAATTCCAAGATCAGTTTGGCTGATTCATATTTGTTCATATTATTTCCTCCAGACGAATTAGATTAGGGCGTCGCGTTCGCGATCGCCGGGATGTAAAACATTGAGAGTATCAACGAGTGTATTTCGGCCACCGACCTCGTGTCAATTATCGTATTATCAGGAATAGCCGAATGTGACAACCCACAGCTATGATCTCCAGTTTTTTACAAGAGCGGATTGATTCCGGTGATTTCCCGTCCGCCGTGTATCTTGTAGCTGAAAAGGGCGAGATCGTGTTGCACGAGGCGCTTGGATTTGCTGTCCTGGAGCCTGAGCGCATAGCCGCAAGCGTCGATACGATCTACGACCTGGCAAGCCTGACCAAGGTGCTCGTAACCGGGTTGTTGACTGCGAAACTGGCCGATTCAAAAGAGTGCGATGTCGATGCCATCCTTAATTCCCATCCACATGAGTATTTCTCCTTAAACCGACTTACCGCGAGATCGCTTCTTACCCATACCACTGGTTTACCGCCGTGGAAGCCGTTTTACCTGCTTACAACCGATCCGGCGGCGAGGAGCGAGGTGATCGGCCGGCTTGCCGTTGAACCGCCGGCCCGAGACGTGGTTTATAGCGATTTGAATTTCCTCCTGCTCGAAGAGCTGCTTCTTGAACGCGTGGGTTGCTCACTCGATCGGGCAGCAAGACGTGAGATCTTCGAGCCGCTTGGCCTTCGCAATACTCTTTTCAATCCGGGCGCCGCGCTTAGAGACGATATTGCTGCAAACGAGCGTGGAAACGAATTCGAACGACAGATGTGCATTGAACAAGGCTATTTGAGTTCGGAACCGCAACCAACGGACAGCAACTCAGGCTCTGACGTCTTTCGCGACTATCAGATCTGGGGCGAGGTGCATGACGGAAATGCATATTTTATGGGCGGCGTAGCCGGGCACGCAGGCTTATTTTCTACCGCGACAGAGGTTTGCAAGATCGCTTTGCAGTTCTTGCCAAATTACACAACTCTATTAAAGCCGGAAACCTGCGAACTATTTCGCACGAATTTCACGCCCGGGATGAGCGAGGCCCGTTCGTTTGGCTTTCAGCTAGCATCCACTAAAGACTCCTCGGCAGGAACGAAGATGTCGCCCGAAAGCTTTGGACATAATGGATTTACGGGCACGAGCTTGTGGGTCGACCCGACAAAGGACCGGATATTTGTTCTCCTCACGAATCGTACCCATCATCGCGCTCTGCCGTTTGCCAACATAAACGCCGTCAGGCGGCGGTTTCACGAGCTTGCGATCGACTTCCTTGACGGAAATATCTAAGCAACGAAAATGAACAAAATCTAATCAAAAAAATGCTTTCCCCAAAGTAATTTCGAATCGCACCGGAGAACACCTCAGATGAAAAACCTTGCTGCAGTTGTGATGATCACGGGGATGTTGGCGCTTTCCCTATTCGGCCAGTCTAGTACGGCCACTAGGCCGCGTGTTGCTCCGACGCCAACCCCGCCGGTAATTGCCAATGATCAAAATCGCAACGTGCCTGCGCAGGCACCGCCGGTGCTTAGCAGCGGACGTAATCGCCCGACCGCGTCGGCGTCGGCCACGCCTCCGGCTGCCGGGGACGACGACGGCGTTATACGGGTCGAAACCAATCTTGTGACCATGCCAGTCTCGGTGCTCGATCGCGACGGACGTTTTATTTCCGGCCTTCAGCAAAGCGACTTCAAGATCTTCGAGAATGGCGTCGAACAGAAAGTAGATTATTTTCAGTCGGTCGAGCAGCCGTTCACGGTCGTGCTGATGTTGGACGTGAGTCCTTCCACCCAGTTTCGGATCGACGAGATCCAGAATGCGGCTATCAGTTTTGTGGATCAGCTGCGTCCAGGGGACCGTGTGATGGTCATAGCATTTGACGAGAACGTCCACGTCCTCAGCCCTCCCACGAATAATCGCTATCAACTTCGCAATGCGATCCGACAGGCGCAGTTTGGTGACGGTACGGGCCTGTACGAGGCTGTCGATTTTGTCATCTATCAGGAGCTGCAGCGGATCGAGGGGAGAAAGGCGGTCGTTCTCTTCAGCGACGGCGTCGACACCACTTCGCGACGAGCGAGCTACGAGAGCACGTTGAGATCTACCGAAGAGATCGATGCTTTGTTTTATACCGTTCGTTACGATACGCAGAGCGCCGGCTTTGGAGGCGGCGGCGGTTATCCATCGCAACGCCGACGTCGCGGGGGACTTGGCGACATTCTCGGCGCAATTATCCTTGGCGGCAGCATCAATATTGGTGGTGGTGGCGGCGGCAGCTCCGCTGAATATGCCAGAGGCCGACAATATCTTCAGCTGCTGGCCCAGAATAGCGGCGGCCGGCCGTTCGAGGCCGATTCGAGCCAAAATTTGGATATCGCTTTTAGGGGCATTGCAGAAGAGCTGCGTCGCCAATACTCGCTTGGGTATTACCCGGAACAGGTTGGGCGCATCGGCGACCGGAAGCAGATAAAGATCCGCGTTATGCGGCCCGGCGTGGTGGTACGAGCTAAGAATAGCTACATCGTCGGCCAGAGCAATCGCAACCTCGCGGGACGATAAAGGAATCAATAGACTGTCTATATAGCTGAGAGCCGCCTTCGGGGCGGCTTTCTTTCGCAACACCGCAATTGCATCTTTATCTACCAAACGGAGCATCGAAGATCTATACTTGTCTCTTATCTTTATGGGCCCGATAATTTTCGCTGCCATTATCGTGATTCTGGCTGCTTGGCCACCAAATATCGGTGCGCAATCGGCTCGAACGGACAAAAGCACCGACGGTAAGAAGAATCAGCGTCATGCGGAGCCCACGCCGACTCCTAAGCCGGTCGGCACTCAGCCGCCCGATCAGAGCACGGCGGCCGATGACGGCGATATTATACGCGTAGCGACCAATCTCATTTCGGTGCCCGTCAGAGTGATGGACAAGGGCGGCCGCTTTGTCGGCG
>DATLNN010000295.1:0-6096 GCA_035536695.1 Pyrinomonadaceae bacterium
CAGGATCATGGGCGGTGTGGCGAAGGTCCAAACCACGTCGGCCTTTCATACGGCCAATGGCGGAATGCCAGTAAGCGGAGCCGGAAATTTCAGCGTTTTGGTCATCGATTCCGGCATCGATGCTACGCACGGCGACCTTCCGTTGGGCACGAAGGTGGTCCAGAACGTTCAAGCCGTGACGCCGGCCGGTAACGGTAACCTGATCGTCGCGCTTAACGGCTTCACGCCGCACGTGACGATCGAGGACGTTCCCAATACAGATCAGTCCGTGGGCCATGGAACCCACTGTGCCGGCATTCTCGGGGGCACGGGACTTCGCTCGGGCGGGCTTTACCAGGGCGTCGCCCCGGGGGCAAAGATCATTGGGGCGGGCCTCGGCGCGGGTATCTACATCATCAACGGCCTGGCCGCTTGGGAATGGGCCCTGACAAATCAATATCGATACAACATCCGGGTGGTTTCCAATTCATATGGCGGCTCGGGTGCTTTCAATCCCAATAATCCGATCACTATCGCAACGAAGGACGCGTATGACCGCGGCATGACGGTGCTTTTCGCGGCAGGTAATGGGTACTTTAAGAACACCTATAACCCCTATGCAAAAGCTCCATGGGTGATCGGCGTTGCTGCCAGCAATAAGGAAGGCGATCTGGCGGTCTTTTCGTCACGAGGCGTCCCCCGCGAAGAGCGACTGAACAACGAAACGGAGCTCGACGATGAAAACGCACCGGATATTACCGCACCGGGCGACGGACGCGGTTTTGCCACCAATGCCCACAAGTTTTCGTTCGATATGGTGTCGACCCGTTCGATCACGAATCTCGTAGCCAATGGCCTGAGCAGCGGGGGCGATGCGGAGCTGCCCGAGAACCACATACCGTTTTACACCCAGATCCACGGAACGTCGATGGCCACGCCGTTTGCGGCAGGCGTTGTGGCGCTCATGCTCGACGCCGATCCCACGCTGACGCCGGATGAGATCGGCGAGATCCTAAAATCCACGTCAAGCCGTATGACCGGTCGCGAAGAATGGGAGGTCGGAGCCGGGCATATCAATGCCTATGGGGCAGTCGACAAGGTTTTCAACCGCTCACGAAGTTACGCGAGCATGCAGGACGTGACTTATAACGCTGTCCTCGGGGAAGAAGGCCCGCCGGTGGAGCAATTCGTAATTAATTACAACCCATCGGTTTCCGGACCCGGATCGGTAAATTCGCGAAACTTCACCGTCGAAGCAGGCATGAATGTGCTTGATGTCTGGGCGCGCGTCGACACCGTTTTAGACGAAGACACCGGCAATTTCGTCGGAATGCGCGTTTATGATCCGAATAATGTTTCCTACGGAGCGAGCAGCATACCCACGCCGGTTATCGGGAGCGATATACGCCAGGTAATTGTGAATAATCCAATCCCGGGCTCCTGGAGATTGGAGATACGCGGTGCTTGCGGTCTCGCCGCGACACCGGGCGTTTGCTCTCCTCAGCAGCTCGCCGCACCGGGGCCCGTCGACGCGACCGTTACGCAGGTCCGATACATACTGCCTGTGGTACAGGACATTGCCGACCACCCGCAGCGGGCAGCGATCGAAGCCGCGCTCAAGAATCGGGTAATCGATACGTACCCCGACGGCACGTTCCGTCCGGGCTCCACAGTTACCCGCGAGGACCTGGCCCGATCGCTGATGCTCAACACGAGCCTCAGGCAGTCGGTCGGAGCGACACCGAAATTCGCCGATGTCTCGGGTGATCTTGCGAAGATCGCCGAGGCTGTGACCGCTAAAGGCTCGACCCTGCGGGATTGGGACTTTGTTCCGAACGGGATGATGACGGCCGCGGGCAGTACGTTCGATCCGACCGGTGCAGTCAGCCGGCTGGATGTGGCCGTTGCACTCGTTAAGGCCCTCGGGCACGATGCGGCCGCCCGCGTACCGCTTTCGACCGTGACGTGGCAGGGCAGCGCGCTTTCGGATAACGCACAGATCCCCGCGGCCCTACGCGGATATGTGCAGATCGCGCTCAACAAGGGGCTGTTCGAGGCGTTTCCGGCGGAAGTTCGTCAGATCGGCCCCGGCCAGTTTATCGCGATCCCGGGACCGAGGTTTGAGCCGGCGACGACAGTCAACAGAGCTGATCTTGCCGGAAGGCTCAATAAATACCGCAACCTCTTCACCACGGGCGGCTAGGTGGGATAAGACAGAAATTCGTTCCAGCGGGGGCTGGGAACGAAGAGCGACGCGGAATCCGAGTGGCCAACGGCTGTTCGGTTCCGCGTTCTGCCATTTCTGTTTTCATTCGGAATTCTTTCGTGCTCCGTGGGATTTCGGCCGCTACCCCGGCATTCCCTCCCGGCGCATCCGCCCCCTTAAAGGTCACAGGCGTGTAGAGCCTCTGCACGCTGTGCCCTCCACCAGGCCCGACTCAGCATGGTTCAAGTATTCCTCAAGTCTTCACCCGGCCGGTCAAGTGTTTCTCAAGAGCCGATATCTATAGTTGCAAACATAGCAGTTCGCGGAATTCTAAACGACTTTTTTTGGAGGAGAGATGAAACCCAACGCCAATAAGACAATGAAGAGATCGATCGTCAGATCAGCAGTAGTACTCGCAATCGCCATTTTGGCGGCCGTTTTCCTGTGGCAGCCGTTTGACAACTCGCAAGCCGCGCCGCCACCACTTGATGCGGCACAGAGGATGTACCGCCGGCCAGCGCCGAATTTCGACCTGAACGAGGCAAGAAACCTGGCCAACGCCCGTATCGCGACCGGCGCACAGATCGCCGCTCTTGAAGGCCTTAAGACGGCCGCCGGGGCCCCGAACATGCAGGCACGCTGGAACGAGTTCGGCGGCTCGCCAGATGTGCTGTACGATTTTGCGAGCCAGCCCTATTCCGGAACGCCGGAAGAAGCCGGCCGGGCTTTCCTGTCGCAGAACGCGGAGCTGTTTGGCATCTCGGATGTGAGCACTCTCCGGGTGTTCAGCCAGCGAGCAGCGGGCGGCGGTTATCTGATCCGGTTCCAACAGACCTTCAACGGCATTCCCGTTGAGCACGGCGGTGTCGGACTCGTAATGAACGGCAACAAGCAGGTCATCATGGCCTCGGGACCGCATTTCCGAAACGTCACAGTAAATACCACGCCCACACTTACGGGCGAACAGGCGTCTGCAGCGGCTAACAATGACCTTAACCGTTTTGCAGTGAACCTGCCGGCTCAGGTGAACAACCTTCTGCAGCCCGGGCTTGACACCATCACGAACCAGACATCGGCTGGCAATACAATACCGCCAACTCTTGGGATCTACCCGACGGCCGACGGCTTTCGCCTGGTATGGAAGATCGGCAAAATGTCGACCAATCCTTTCGGCCTTTATGTAGTTTCGATCGACGCGCATACCGGTGAAACCGTCGCGAGAAAGGATTTTGTGAATTTCCAGACGACGCCCGGAGCCGAGACCGCCGACATTTTCCCGAAATACCCGCAGATCGACGCGAATCTAAAAGACAACAGCGTCATCAGCACCTGCCAGGGCCCCCTTGGACCCGCACCGTGCGGTCAGGAGAGGGTTACGTTGCGTAAGTTCAATGCATCCAATCGCACCAGCGGCCTGCAGGGTGTTTTGACCGGGCAGCACGCGATTGTTACCAATTCGCTCGCGACCCAGCTGCCGTTTGCCCAGGCGGCACTCGGTACCTGGCATTTTCGTACCGACAATCCGGCCGGATTCGAGGCCCGCACGAACGAACAGGACCAGTTTGCAGAGCCGGCGGAGCATCAGGACGAGATCAACGCATTCTTCTTCCTCACCTATTTGATGGAGTATGTGGACTATCTCCACATAGCCGGTGACAACAATTTCACCGGCGGCGGAGCTTTCCCCGACGATTATCCGGGCAAAACCGTTCCTATGCCCGGATCGGTCCATATTCCGAATGTTTACGTAGCAATCGACGCCGCCGGCGGAGTACTGCCCGACCCGTCACATCCTGACTTCGTAAAGATCGTTCTGGGTCTGGACAATGCGCTGTCATTCAATCTTACAGCACAGATCGAGAGCATAACCCAGGAAAAAGCTCCGGTCGTCGTAAACCCGACAGTTTATGGTCATGGGTATCTCTTCAACGATCTGGCACTCGAAGGCACCGTGCCGTATCACGAGGGAATGCACTCGGTGACAAGCCCGATCGCTGGATTAGAGGGGTCCGAAGGCAGCGCCTTGAACGAAGGCCAGGCCGATATGTGGGCGTTCACGATCACCGACAACCCGTCGCTTGGCGATTATGTCGTTAACGCAAAGGGCTACCGCCAATATTTTCGCGACCGCGGCCGCGATCCTGATTCATTGGCGTACATCCGAAGTGCGCGGTCCACCCTTAAGTACTCGGACATCGGAACGTGGTCAAATCCCGGCCAATTCGAAGAGCACTATGACGGCGAGATATATATGTCCACGATGTGGGACATTCGCGAGATGCTCAACCGCGTGTATCCGCAGACAAGCGGCTTCCGCCGGCCCAGGGCCAGCGATGGAGCGGCGCAGAAGGTGATAACCAAGGGCACCAACATCTTTGAGCGACAGTTCCTGATGTCGATGTATATCCTGGGCACTACCTCGCCGGATACGATGGTCAAATCGCGCGACGCGATGATCATCGCCGATCAGATGCTTTACTCGACCGATCCGACCGACGCCGACGCGCCCGGCAAACATAGGGCGATGATCGAGCAGATCTTTGCCGCCAAAGAGCTCGGTATTAATGCTCGCGAGGTGTCGGGCGGAAAGGCCACCATCTCGACACAAATCAGCCACTTTGCGGGCCAGCAGGCCGCACCGGCCGTGCCGCAGAACGTACGAGTGGCGCCGGCATCGATAAAGAGCTTGACCGTCTCGTGGGATCCCGTACCGGGAGCAACCGCGTACGAAGTACTCAAGCGAAAAACCACGCTTGCGGGCCAGCGTCAGCCCAACGGCGAGCGCGCATTTATAGATGGCGACACATCGACGACCGGTTACCGACACGCGATATTCGTGAGCGCGAGCCAGACGTCGTGGGAAGACAAGGGCAAAATCCAGGAGGTCTTTGCCCCGGCCGGTCTGAGCAACTTGTTTGACAGCGAATATGTCGTTCGCGCTATCGGCGTCAACCCAACCGGCCAGGTTGGATGGTCAAATCTCTCAGGCTCGTCGGCCCCCGCGCAGGTGAGACAGGATTTGACGGCACAGGTCGACTCGGCCCTGTCGAACTTCGTCTTTGCCAACGGCATCACGGCATTCGACAACAGACTGACGAACGCCCGCGGCGCATTCTCAGCGGATAAGACGATCTACAAACCGCTCGAATTCGAGGTGGTCAGCATATCTAACCCGACCGTAACGGTTAGAAACGGAGACGGAGGCAGCAATAAGTGGGTCTATAACGAATCGCTGCTGTTGGGCGCGACCTCGGGGCCAAGGCGGATGGAGTTTAACAACCCGTATCTGCAGCTCTTTACCTTTGACGCACGCGTGTACGGTAATGCGTTTGCCGGCTCCAGCGTCGGCAACGGCGAGGGTGGCGGCGATGGCACCAGCGAACCGCCGCCGCCAACGGTGTACTCGATCTATCGCGAGTCGAGGACCGGCACGCTGCTCCTTGGCGAACCGGCCCCTAACGCCCAGACGTACGTCACATGGCACGATCCCGCGTTCAAGGGCATCACCTGGGACGACGTTCCGGTCACGACCAAGTCGGACGCTATCTCGATCGAGGGCCGTCTGAGCTCGTCGACAGCGGTCGATCTCGATTTCGAGCTGCGTACTACCGATGGTCAGGTCCTGATGCGTTCCGCCGGCGCCACGCCGAGCGAATTCGTCTCATCCGCCGTCCAGCCCAATACCACGTACATCTTCCGGGTGCTTGGATGGGCCAACGGACCGGCCCAGTACACGGTCGTCAGCGACCAGCTTCTGCCCGCAGGCTCGCCAAACGAGAATGCCGGCACGCGGACGGTCGGCGGCGACTGGTTCGACGGCGCCACCGTCCCACCGGTGTCGGGGCTCTTCCGGTTCGTTGTAAATCCGCTGACCCGACAGGTAACCGTAAGCGTCCTCAGATAAGTGAGGC
>DATLNN010000296.1:0-9738 GCA_035536695.1 Pyrinomonadaceae bacterium
CTTACACGCGGATTTTGGCCAATTCGGGCTAAAAACGTCAGTGGCAAGACTGACCTCGCATTCACCGGACGAACTAACTGGCAAGCAGATCCTCGGCATCCTGAACCTGGGCGTGCGTGAAATTGGCGGGGTTGTGTCTGAATTTCTTTGTCTTGGCGTCCAGGTTCCGCGCGCCGAAGGCGGCGAGGCAACCATCATCACACCGGCCATTGAGGCCAAGCTCGGCAGCAAGTTGTTCTAGGCCGTGCTAAACAAAATTACCGTTGTCCGTTAACATTTCTATCAAAGGCTCGTCTTTACAAACGGAACCGCTTCTGGAAACGGTTACAACGGGCTCTCCGAATTAATTTTACCGTTGACGCTGATCTCATCTAATGCCTGATACAGGGATGGCCCGAAATCTATTTTTCTTTGGCCGGTCAGCCGCCGCTCCGGCGCCGGAAGCGGTTGTGTCCGGGGCCCAACTGGTCGAGCGGGCTCGCACGGGCGATCAGGAAGCGTTCAACGAGATATACAAAAAGTTCGCACCTATGGTTCACGGTATTCTACTCAGCCGGGTCCCATATGACGAGGTAAAAGACATCGTACAGGACGTATTTTTGACAGCCTATAAAAATCTGCATTCGCTGCGAGACGCGAATGCCTTCGGCGGTTGGCTCGCGAGGATCGCACGTAACCAGGCGGTGGAATATTACCGATCGTCTCGGCCCACGGTCGAGCTTGCCGACGATCACAGCGCTCCGCGAAACGCCGGCGCCGAGGCCCGTGAGGCGTTGAGTGCGATCAGGTCGCTGCCCGAAGCATATAGGGAAACTTTGGTGCTGCGGCTGATCGAAGGCATGACGGGAAAAGAGATCGCTGAAAAAACAGGCCTCAAACCCGAATCCGTGCGGGTCAATCTTCACCGCGGAATGGAAATGCTGAGGCAGCGGTTAGGCGTAACGGTAACAAGGAAATGAACGAAGAATATCTATGGGACAAGACGGGTGACGACGCCGAGATCGAAAGCCTCGAGGCACAGCTGGCCGTCTTTCGATACGAGCCAACAGCGTCTCCGGCCCTCGCCGAGAACTCTCCAGCGTCGACCAAGAGCTACAGGGCGCCATGGGCCCTGGGATTCGCATTCGCTGCCATGGCGGTGGTGGCTGGAGTTAGCCTCTGGTCGATGCTGCCGAGTGTGGACCAGGAAAGCGAGGTCGCCGTGGCCGACGCGATTAGCGGAGATGGGCCCGCTGCAGTGGAGGCAGAACCTCCCGTGGCCGAGGTTGTTCGGCCGCATGTCTTCACAGAAATGCCATCCGCGGAAAAAGTTCAGCCGAAGACATATACCCAAGCAAAACGGTCGCGTAAGGTGGCCGAGACCAGGAGCGCAGTCCGCGTAAAACAACATCCGGTCGAGCTGACACCCGAAGAGCGGGCCGCGTACGACCAAGTCGTGCTCGCGCTATCAATAACCAGCTCTAAGCTGAAAATGGTCCAGGACAAGGTGAACGGCGACCGTGTGGCGGCTGCCGGAGGGAGAGACAATAAATGATCATCGGGAGATACTTAATGAGATCGCAACCAATTAACAAACTTTTATTACTGATCGTGCTTACGATCGGAGCTATTTCCTCCGCGTACGCTCAGGACGCACGGCTGCAGTTTGACAGGCTGAACGGCTTGGAGATACGCGCAAGGGACGTCGTAGAGGTAAATGTCGACGGCAAATTACTTGAATTGGCCAAGCGCGTGACGGGAAAGCTGAATGACGAAAAGGCCAAAAAGGTGGCTCAGGCTATTAGCGGTCTTAAGGGCATATATGTCAGGGTCTACAATTTTGAGAAAGAGAACGAGTACAACATGGCCGACGTCGACGAGATCCGCGCCCAGCTCGCCACACCCCGTTGGCAGCGTCTCGCGAACGTCCGCAGCAAACGGAACAATCAGAAGATTGACGTTTTTACTATGTTTACTGGCGACGTGATGAGCGGCGTGGCCGTCGTTCTCACAGAATCGAAGAGCATCGCGGTGGTAAACATCATCGGGCCGATCGATATCGAAATGTTGGCCGAGCTCGGAGGCAAGCTGAACATTCCGACCATGGACATTGTCCGCGACCAAAACGACGAGGAGGAGTAAGCTAATGCCAGCAAGAAGAAAAAGTCTGTTTATTGCCGCGGTTATCCTCCTCGCCGCATTTACATTCGCCGTACCTACGGCCGAAGCCCGCAAGCCGAACGAATACGAAAATATAGTCCGCCACCTGAAGGCCAAGTATCAAGCGAAGAAGGTCAGCATTCCATTTCTGTGGCTCGCTAAATTCGCCGTCAAGGTGGTCCGGCCCGCGGGCGTCAAAAGCTTTAGCCTGACGATGTTCGAGGATCTGAAATTCTCGGCTGAGACGTTGGACAAAGAGATGCAGGCGGCGATGCGCGATTCGTTCGGGCCGGAATGGACCTCGGTTTTTCGTGTACGAGCACGCGATGGCCAGCAGGCGTACATGTACATGCGGGAGGCGGGAAAAAACGTCAAACTAACGCTGGTAACTATCGACAAGAATCAAGCAGCTGTTGTACGGGCAACCTTTAGCCCGGAACGGCTGGCGGAGTTTGTAAATGATCCGAAGATCTTCGGCATTTCGCTTAGAAACGGCGAAGAGGCTAATGAAAACAAACAGCTTGATCGGAAATAGTACCTTGTCCGCGGTTAAGAGCCAGAAAGAAAACACCGGCAGGATTTATCACCAGCCCTCAAGCACTTTCTGCACGGCCGTCGCCATACCCTTTTGATCGTGGGCGATGCCGGGTACGTCCATAAGGATCCACCTGGTCTTCGGATCGAATTCCTATACCCGGGAAAACACGTACCCAGCAGGTTCAAACCGGGTCTTTCCCTGCGCGTCCACTTCGGGCGACTGCCTTAGATTCGCCGTCCGCTCAACATCGGCGATGCCACGCATCAGGACGACCTCCCGCCGCGTCCAATCGGGTAACCGCCTTCCGGAGACCACCACCGGAGACGTCTTGACACCGTACGGGAAAGGCACGGCCGGGTCCGGCAGTGTGTAAAAACCCGATTGGCCGCTAATGCAGCATCTTATCTGCAACGAAAAAGAGCTTGACACTATATCCGTGACGGATATAGAATACTCACATGGAGAACGGTACACACCCTCCCTTGACGCCGGCCGTGTTTCATATTCTGTTGGCCCTGTCGGGCGAAGATCGCCACGGGTACGGCATTATGAAACAGGTCGAGATCGATTCCGGCGGCGGAGTCAGCATGGGTGCGGGGACGCTGTATGGATCGCTCAAGCGTATGGTCGACGCAGGATTGGTCAAAGAGAGCGAAAAGCGGGTCGACCCCGAGATGGACGATGCTCGCCGCGTCTATTACCGGATCACCACAGACGGAGCCGACGCTCTGGCCGGTGAACTGAAGCGCTACGAACATCTGGTATCGCTTACTCAGAAGCGCAAGCTTATCCCGAAAACCCTGGCATATGGAAAATAGACGCCCGGTATACAAGGCCTTGTACAGGAGGCTGTTGACCTTTTATCCGAGGCCGTTCCGAGAGCGGTTCGGTGAATCGATGGAACAGACGTTTGACGACCTTTGCCGCGAACGGGACGGTCGGCCGGCAACGCTTGTATCACTCACCCTGCATGTGTCTGTCGACACGGGAATAGGAATCGTAAAAGAACATATTCTTCATTTTTCGAAAGGAGGCGGCATGCGAGCTGTTTTGATGAACCCCAGGACAACGGCGATCTTAGGCTTTCTCCTCACCTTGCCGGGAGCGGCGATGGTTACGCTTCTAATGCTGCAGATCGAGCCGCCCATGGGCCCCCTCGGGCCATATCTCGAAAGGCCCGTTGGCCATCCTCATGTACTTGGGTCGCTCGCGGTATTAGCGATCGTCATCATGCTGCCGGCTATTGGCCTGGTATTAAATGCCGGAAAGATCCGAAACGCGATGTTGTCGGCAGGGAATCTAACCGCTGCAACGCTCGGAGGTCTTGCTTTGACGGTGCCGTTTTTGGTGCTTCAATTGATGAACAAACCTCCGCTCGAGAATATCCCGGTGGTGCTGTTCGTAGTATTGTGGCTATTATCGACGATCTTTATTGCCACCCTTCTCCCGATCGTCAAAGGCCTTCGCTCCGAAGGCGGAATGAGGACTCATCCCGCGGCGATAATACTCAGTGGCATCGTCCTCATCATCGTCACAGCGATGTGGAGCGGCATCATCGTAGATCAGATGCCGTGCTTCCTCGGCGTGCCGAACTGCGACTGATCGGCACATCATTTCGTGAACGACCGATCAGTAAGCTCTCGCAAAGACAACCCTTTTTTCAGACGGTTTCCCGGAAAAGACACACGTTCCGGGTTCCATGACGGTGTCGAGGGGGATGCATCGAATGGTAGCCTTTGTTTCCTGCTTGATCTTTTCTTCCGTTTCCGCCGTTCCGTCCCAGTGAGCGAGGATAAATCCCCCGCGTTCGATCTGGTCTTTAAATTCGTCCCACGTCTCGACGCGGTGAGTATTGTCTTCACGAAACGTTTTTGCCCGCCCGAAGATGTTTGTCTGTATCTCGTCGAGCAGTGAACGGATATGCGCCACGACGCCCTCCATCGGTCGCGAGTCCTTGCTGAGATTGTCGCGACGGGCGACCTCTATGGTTCCGTTCTCCAGATCTCGCATGCCGAGGCCTAAGCGGATGGGCACGCCTTTAAGCTCGTACTCCGCGAACTTCCACCCCGAGCGTTGATTTTCGCTGTCGTCATACTTTACGGAAACACCGGCTGCCTTTAACTCTTCCAGAAGCGGAACTACCTTCTCACTGATAGCCGCGAGGTCTTCGGGTGCTTTGTAGATCGGGATGATGACGACCTGGATCGGCGCCAGTTTTGGCGGTAGCACCAGCCCCTGATCGTCGGAATGCGCCATGACGAGCGCCCCGATCAAACGCGTGGTGACGCCCCAGCTGGTCGCCCAGGCATATTCCTGCTGGTTCTCTTTATTCACGAACTTGACGTCGAAAGCCTTCGCGAAGTTTTGCCCCAGAAAATGGGACGTTCCCGCCTGCAGCGCCTTGCCGTCCTGCATCAGAGCCTCGATACAATAGGTCTCGATAGCCCCTGCGAAGCGTTCATTCGGCGATTTCACGCCTCTCAGCACGGGCAGCCCGATCCATTCCTCGGCAAATGTAGCGTAAACGCCGAGCATGCGCTCAGCTTCCTCGATGGCTTCCTGTTCGGTCGCGTGAGCGGTGTGACCCTCTTGCCACAGGAATTCGGTGGTCCGCAGAAATAAACGCGTACGCATCTCCCATCGGACGATATTGCACCATTGATTGATGAGCAGCGGCAGGTCGCGCCATGACTGGATCCAGGTTTTATAGGTGTTCCATATCACGGCCTCCGACGTAGGCCGGACGATCAACTCTTCCTCGAGCTTGGCGGCAGGATCGACCATCAAACCGCCATCCGGGTCAGCTTTCAGGCGATAATGCGTGACGACCGCACACTCCTTGGCAAAGCCCTCGGCGTGCTCCTCCTCTTTTTCCAGGAACGATTTCGGCACGAAGAGAGGGAAGTAGGCGTTCACGTGCCCCGTCGCCTTGAACATATCGTCAAGAGCACGCTGCATCTTTTCCCATATTGCAAAGCCGTAGGGCTTGATGACCATGCAGCCGCGCACGGCCGAGTTCTCCGCCAGATCGGCCCGTTTCACGATCTCGTTGTACCACTCGGAATAGTTTTCCGATCTTTTAGGAATACCTTTGCTCATACTTTTCTGAGTTCACCACGAGGGCGTGGGCATCCCATTGGGCAAAAGAGAAATGATACGGGAAAATGTCGTGGCAGACAATTTGACCGCGAACTACGCCCGAACTGCTGTCTATTCTCTCTGTATCCTCTGTGTAATATGCTAGAATCCGACCTCTATGAGCGAGTTCAACCTGGACTTCCATGACACCGCAACTGCATTTGCGGACAAATCCAACTCACAACTCAAAGAGAAATATCGGGTCTTCAAAATGATGAACTCGCCGCTGCTCAACTCTCTAGGCTCGACCGCCGCGAAATTCGCGCTCTCGATTGGCCTTCCCGTCCAGGGCCTGATCAAATCTACGGTCTTCGAGCAGTTCTGCGGCGGCGAAACGATCGAGGAATGTGAGACGGCGGTACGGCGACTCGGTGCTGCTCATATCGGGGCGATCCTGGATTATTCGGTCGAGGGCAAGGCGACCGAGGATGACTTTGACCGGACGGCAGAAGAAGTTAAACGCACGATCCATCGGGCAAAGGGTGACCCCGACATCCCGTTCTCGGTGTTTAAAGTCACCGGCGTGGCGCCGCTCGGAACGCTCGAACGCCTGAGCCGGAAGAAGAAACTTGACGCCAAGAGCCAGGCGAAATGCGAGCGCATCCATAAGCGTGTGAACGAGATATGTGAGCTGGCCTACGAGTCGGGCCAGCCCGTTTTTATTGATGCCGAAGAGTCGTGGATACAGGATGCGATCGACCGGTTGGCCACGGATATGATGGAGCGTTTCAACCGCGAGCGGCCGATTATATTTAATACCGTCCAGTTATACCGCACCGGCCGGCTGCAATATCTTAAGGAATCGCGACGGCAGGCCAAGCTCAACGGATACATTTATGCGGCCAAACTCGTTCGCGGGGCATACATGGAAAAGGAACGCGAGCGTGCGGCAAAGATGGGTTACCCATCGCCTATCCAACCGAACAAGGGCGCGACCGATGCCGATTACAACGCTGCCCTCGAGTATTGCATCAAGCACTCACACGATATGGCCTTCGTGGCGGGCACACACAACGAGGCAAGCACGCAGCTCGTTGTTGAGAAAATGTACGAACGAGGAATCGATGCCGGAAATCAGAACGTCAATTTTTCGCAGCTTTACGGAATGGGCGACAATCTCTCGTACGTCCTCGGCAAGCACGGATACAACGTTTCAAAATACGTACCCTATGGCCCGGTTGCCGATGCTATTCCATATCTGATACGGCGTGCGGAAGAGAATTCGGCCGCCGCTGGGCATGTCAGTCGCGAACTGGAGCTGATCTCTCGGGAACTAAAACGCCGGGGCGTCTGATCCGACGAACTTTCCATTCAAGCGTAACTCATCTTGAGCCGATGGTGCCGGCAAGCGTCACCGGCGGACCACACGCCATCTTGTCGTGCAGCGCTCGCCGTCAGCGAAATCCCAACAATAGCCTCACAGATCGGTCAGAGACGCTTCGAGCCGGATCGTTTCTCCACTCAAGCAGCGGTATCAACTCGTCCTCGTCCAGCGGTAGGTTTGCAATCCTGGCAACCTGCGTGCTTTCAAAGGCCCGATTCGTGAGGGCGAGGTGACCTGCCCCGCGCCGCAGCCGTTTCGGGTTTTGGGCTGCGATCTCGGCCCGGTCAACGTCCGGGAAAAAGTCCTCATACGCGGCGACATGCCAGGTTCTTCCTCCGTTTACCTCATCTATCGCCAGAAGACGCAGCAGGGCAAACCCTGCCTCTAGCTGAAAGATAAGGAAATCACCGGGTTGAAACTGCTGTGACATACGGACGAGATTAGCACACGGCCCAAAGACCTTATAGAATCTGAGGGCATGGAACCAGGTTTTTCGAGACAAGAGATGCTCGGCGTCGCGATCGACGAGGCGAGAACGGGCCTCGCCGAGGGGGGCATCCCCATCGGGGCCGCGCTGTTCGGCGGCAATGGTCAATTGCTGGGCCGCGGACACAACCGGCGAGTGCAGGATGGCGATCCCTCGATCCATGGCGAGACCGACGCCTTTCGCAAGGCAGGCCGGCAGCGAAGCTACCGCGACTGCGTGATGGTGACGACGTTGGCCCCGTGCTGGTATTGCAGCGGTCTCGTCCGGCAGTTCGGTATCGGCACCGTCATCGTAGGCGAAGCGCAGACGTTTCAGGGCGGCATAGAATGGCTGCGCGAAAACGGGATCGACGTGATCGATATGAAGTCGCGCGAATGCGTCGAGATGCTGACAGGCTACATTACTGCCCATCCAGAGATCTGGAACGAAGATATTGGCGAGGAATGAGCTCCATGCACAAGCCAGCGCGTCAGCAAGGGCGCGCTCATCTAAGCTTGAATGTTACGCCCTTGCTTACGCGCGGGCTTGTGCATAGATTACCTGCCAGGGATAATTACGGGTAGCCCCTTGACCGCAAATTGCTTGTTAAACTCGGCGATATCTTCTCCTTTGATCTTTGCCAGCCGCGCCAGCTCCGCATCGATCCGCGCGCTCAGATCGTTGTAAACGTCATAGCTCTGAGCCGTCGGGGCGTCGTCCGAACCGTCGATAGACGAGGCTAACGCGGCCAGCTTGTTGTTGAGCCTGATCGGAAAATTCAGGGCATCCTGGCCGCTGCGGATCTTGGTCTGCATCAAAGCCTCCTCAACAGCCGTAAGCTTTGCCCCGATCTGCTTTGCCTTGTCGATCAGGTCCTTGTGTTCGGCCGGTTTTAACCTTCGCGAAAGACTCTCGAGCTGTGTGCGCGTGTCGCGAATTTCGAGTATAGCGGCATGGGTTTCTGAAAGCTTGGCGTTGATCTTCGACATCAGCGCCCACTGTTTTGCAAAGTCCTCCACGGTCGTCGACAAGCGCGGGTCGGCCTTGATCGCGAACGATTCGGTGCCGACCACCTTGCCGTCCACGCTGAGACGAACCTGGTAGTTTCCGGGCACGACACGCGGACCGGCGAGCGTACCGCCCCACATGATCAGGCCAGGCACGGTGGTGGCATTTGGCAAACGATAGTTCCAGACAAAATTGTTCAAGCCAGCTTCAGCGGGAACCGGTGTCTCGCCCGGCGCGGCCGGAGGGCTCTCCTGCCCCGCCGAGGGATCGGCACGTTTTGTAAACTTGCGCATCAGCTTTCCACTCGAGTCAAGAAACTCGAGCGTCACTTCCTTGGTCTGCTTGTCGCGGAAGTAATAATTCACGAGGACTCCGTTTGCCGGATTGCGCCCCACGGTCGCGGTCGCCGGTAGCGGTCCGCCGCCGCCCCCGGCCGTGCGGTATGAATCCTCCGGCTTAAACAGAAACGCCTCGGCCTTTTGCGCATCAGCAAGCTGATAGAGCAGCGGCAAATTGTCCAGAACATAGAAGGAGCGACCCTGAGTCGCGACGACCAGGTCCTTTTCACGTTTGTGGACCGTGAGGTCCGTAATCGGAACAACCGGCAAATTCAGCTGCAGGCTCTGCCACGCTTCGCCGTCGTTTGCCGAATAATAGAGGCCGCGTTCGGTGCCGGCATAGAGAAAGCCGCGGCGGTTGGGGTCTTCGATGACGGCTCGCGTGAAATGATCGTTTGGGATGCCGTTTACGATCTTTCTCCAGCTTTTGCCATAGTCGCTCGTTTTGTAGACATAAGGCTTCAGGTCGTCGTTCTTATAATTGGTCGCCGCGAAGTAAGCAGAGCCAGCGTCGTGGGGCGAAGCTCGGATGTGGTTGATCTGGATCCATTCCGGCAGATCCTTAGGTGTCACATTTGCCCATGTTTTGCCGCTGTCCTGGCTGACATGGACCCATCCGTCGTCCGTGCCCGCCCAGAGGACCCCCGCTTTGAGGGGTGATTCGTCGATGCTGAAGATGGTGTCGTAGTACTCGACACTAGTGTTGTCACCCGAGATCGCCCCTCCCGAATGGGTCTGTTTCGTTTTGTCATTCCGCGTCAGATCCGGTGAGATCGCCTGCCATGAC
>DATLNN010000297.1:0-5284 GCA_035536695.1 Pyrinomonadaceae bacterium
GTGGGGCGCCGGTGACAAGTGACGTTACGAATAATTATGTGTATTGCGGACTAGCTGAGACACCCGATCAGGTACCCGATTCCGTTAGAGGCAAGATCGCCCTGATCGCCCGCGGCGGCTCGGTAAACGTCGATCAGCCGCCAGCACCGGGGGCGGGAACCGGTCTGTTCTCGAACAAGGCCGCGTTTGCATTGGCGAAGGGCGCTATAGCGGTACTCATTTTCAATAACGTGGATGGTGAGCTCGAGTCCGCAACCGTGCGTGCTTCTACTATCCCGGTCATGGGGATGAACAAAGCAAACGGGGAGTTTCTAAGATCCCTGATCGGCTCGACAGCATTCGGTGCCGTCTCGGCAAAGACCATTCGTCTCAACAGGGACAAGGTGTTCTCGCCGGCAATGGCGGCATTCAGCTCGCGCGGGCCCGTTCAGGGCCTGGGGCAGATCAAGCCCGATGTAACGGCCCCTGGCGTCGGCGTCCTGAGCGCCACGGTTCGCGTTGGCTCGGCCGATGCCAATACCGGCACGATGTTCGACCCGACCGGCTATACACCGGCAAGCGGTACCAGTTTTTCGGGACCTCATGTCGCCGGAGCGGCGGCGATAGTCAAACAGGCCCATCTCGGATGGACGCCCGACATGGTTAGGACGGCGCTTATCAATACGGCGACAAATCTACGATCCGGCTCCGGCACCCCAAAAGCTGACGGGGAACAGGCGGACTCGATAATCGCCCAGGGCGGTGGTTTGATCGACACCCACGGGGCCGTTAATGCTAAGGCGCTGATGGGCGTGGCAGGCGACGGCATTACGACACCGGGCATTCTCGGCAGTCACTCTTTCGGCGAAATGCCGATCCTCAATAACCGGATCGTCAACAGCCGTGAGGTGACCGTGACCATTCGCGACGTATCGGGGCAGGGCGGAACTTACAATCTCTCGACTGTGAACAGCCGTCATCTCGACCGTGCGGGCATATCGTCGTCGGTCAGCCCGTCTTCGGTTTCAGTTCCCGCGGGCGGCAGCGCCACTTTCACGGCAACGATCACCGTGGACGGAGATCAGGTACGTGACGCGAGCACGCTTGATCTTCAGTGGTACATCAAGGCAAGCAGAGCGGGCAGTGGCGAGAGTCTGAGGATGCCAATGTTCCTCCGAGCGAATCCATCGCTACCGGGCGCCAGTTCCGGGGGAGCTCAGTCTGAGACGGTTACCGGAACGGTCGCCGTCGGCGACGGCGGTGCGCAAAGCATACTCGGGGTTTGGGCGGCCGAAGGTATCTCCTATGATGATATCCCGGTCACCGCACCCGCAGGAACTGTTCGGCTCGAGGCGGACCTTCAGTTCGCAGACATTGAGGGTGGCTTGCCTGATCTGGACCTTTTCGTTTTCGGTCCCGACGGCAGCCAGGTCGCCAAGTCAACGAACGCCGGCGGTCCCGAGAACGTTAGCATACCTGTAACGCAAAATGGCACCTATATCTTCCGGGTTGCCGGTTGGGTCAATGCAAACACCAACTACACCTTGACCACCAGGAAGTTTGATGCCGGAGCACCGGTGTTAAATCTGATCGCCGCTGACTTTGTCGAAGCCGCATATCCCGGACTCAGGTATAGCTTCGACGGTTCCTACGATCTTACGTGGCAGTCTACGAGCACCGTAGATGCTTACGAGATCGAAGAATCGAGCGATGGTGACAACTGGTCCATGATCCGCACGGTTGCGGGAGGCGTAACAAGTACTTCGTTCACTGACGCTGCGGAGGGTCGTCATATCTACCGGGTTCGAGCGATCGTTCCCGGCCAGATCGGCAAATTTGTGACGCAGCCCAGCAATCTTTCGACGATCATCGTTCGCAAGAGGGCTGCGGTGGATGCAACCGGATCGATCGACGCCGTTAACTCGAGCATCACGTTTCCTCCGGGAGCAACTCACCTTACCACTGCCCTGCGAAACAATTCGAGCACGGTTTTCTATCCGCATGTCCGATTCGAGATCGTATCGATCTCCTCCGCCGGCAATTCGGTACGCGTCAGCAATGCCGACAGCGGCGGCGATGGAGTATCGGCACCGGCCGTGTTCGATTATTCGCAATTGGTCGGATACGATTTTGTCCCTAACGAACTGAGCGGAACAAAGCAGCTGAAGTTCAGCAACCCGAACACCGTTCTTTTCATATTTACCGCGCGGGTGATGGCCAATGTTTCGACCGCGGGCACCAGCTCGGCCGCGGGCCCGTTAGGTGAGGGAACGAAAGCTGCCAGGACCGATACAAAGGCCGGCAGCCTGGAACAGCCAGCAGCCGAATCGACGACTCGCCTGCTGCAGTTTACGGTCAATCCGCTCACGAACTCAGTCACCATCGGGCTGTTATAGCGAAACGAGGACGGGGCTTAGGGAAAGACTTGGTCCCGTTCCTTCGAGTCATGAAAAAATAGGCCGGCCGCATCACACGCGGCTGGCCCTTTTTTCTACCCGCCCGATCTCAACCTGACTCTCAAGATAAAACAAAGGCCGCCCGAAGCGGGCAGCCCAACTGTGATAGCGTTCTTCGAGCGTTAGGCCTCGATGCCAACAAGACGCGGATTGGCCTTCTTCTTCAACAGCTTCTGCAGCTTAAGTCTTGCCTTATGAAGCTGCGATTTCGACGTGCCTACCGAACAGCCAAGGATCCTCGCAACCTCTTCGTGCTCGTAACCTTCCACATCGTGCAGCATAAAAACATTCTTATAGCCGTCCGGCAGCTGCTCGATCGCATGATCGAGAGCAAGTTTCTCAACGACCTGCATCTTGAACGGGTTACCCGTACCCGGCACGACCTGGTCCGGCGTCTCGCCTTCCTCGGTCGTTTTCTCAAACTTCACGGTCCGTTTTCGAAAGTGCATCAGCACTTGATTGACCGTCATTCGATGCAGCCACGTAGTGAAGGCCGAATCTCCACGAAAGCTGCCGATCTTGCGATAGAGCTGGATGAAGACATCCTGTGTCAGGTCTTCAGCCTCGGTCGGGCTCTGGAGCATTCGGAGGCAGATCGAATAGACACGCCTGTGGTGTCGATTATAGATCTCCTCAAAAGCGGCCATGTCCCCCTTCCCAGCGGCCTGAGTTAATTCAAAATCCTTCGCCTTGCTAAGATCAAGGGCTGTTGTGTCGCTCGAAAACTGAACGATGTCAGCTCCAACCCCCTGCTCGCTATGAAAAACCGGAAAATTTAATGTTTCAGTTGTCATTGTCGTTCCCCCTCGTCGTATACATTTCAATTGGTGTGCCAAACCACGTGCCGCCTAAGAATCATGATTTTTCACGATAAAAAGCGTGATTTGTTCGATATTCTCGGACATACATAAGAATTCGTCTTACATCAAACAAAAGATTCACGCCCAAACCGTATGGCGTTTTAACGAAATGCTACACGATTTGGTGTAGTATTTGTGCCGGCATTAATCGGTAGCGAAAGTGGTAGACTTTTTGCTAAATCTCTCGCGGGCCTGAATTTACAGCCAACACGCTGATGAACCTGATAGTAAGAACACTCGCTCGTCTATTCCTCCTATTAGTCTTTACTCTACCTTCCCTGGCCCAGCACAACGGTTCGATACCGTACAAAAGTCAGGAGGTGTCGGATCTCGACGGGATCCCGGTCCTTCTAAAACACTTGCCTGAATGGGAACGTGTAAAAGGTACGGCCAGGTTCGCGACCAGTGTGGCGGATCTGAAAGCGGCTCTGGGCGATCGGCCGCTGCTCGACCTGATAGATTTTTCCGTCGGTACCGAGGCCGTCACGGCCACATACGACACGGGTAAATTGCTGATAATCGAATACACCTCGCCGCAAGGTTCTGCCGAGGCTGACAGAGCATTTACGGCCGCGCTCTCTCAATCGGGCGATGCCACCACGGTTTACCGGCGCATTGGCAATTATAACGCCCTTGTTTTTGACGCTTCGGATCGGGCGGCCGCTGAAGCCCTCCTGGACCAGGTCAAATATGAAAAGCAGATCCAGTGGCTGGGCGATAACCCATTCATCATAAGTGCCGAGCGGGCGTTCGTTCTGACGACATCCGACATATTCCTCTCGACCCTCCTGGTCATTCTGATCGGAATCGGCGTAGCCATATTTGGAGGCGTCATCTCGGGTTATATTTTCTTTTACATGCGTGACGGCCGACGAGCTGGTATGCACGCATTCAGCGATGCCGGCGGAATGACCCGGCTTAATCTGGACGGCCTGAGTTCGGACGAGTGATCAGGGCAGGCAGTCTATCAGCCGTTCGAGATCTTCTGCGTTATTGTAGAAATGAGGAGCAATGCGAACCCTGTCGCCACGAGGGCTGACGATAACGCTTTCGCCCTCCAGGCGAGCAGCGATCTGATTGGCTGGAATTCCGTCGCGGTGCTTGATGCATACGATCTGCGATCGCTCGCCCGGCTCGCGCGAGCTGATAATGCTATAGTCTTTTCCGCCAAGGCTGTCGCAAAGCTGCTCTGACAGCCCGCTCAAATAACGCTCGATATTTTCCGGGCCGGTTTCATGGAGCAGTTTTAGACTCGTCTCAAGTCCGTAGAAAAGTGCCGCGCACCCTGTACCGCTTTCCCATGCGAGGGCGGTCGATTTGAAAGGCTGCTCGCGATCTTCAAAATCCCACGGCGTTTCAACACTTATCCAGCCAACAAGCGTCGGCTTGATCCGCTCGCGCGCCCGGTCTGACAAATAAATGATCCCGCAGCCCTCGGGCGAGCAGAGCCATTTATGGCTCGCCCCGCAAGCGGCATCGACGAACTGGGCCGGCAGGTCGAACGGCATAGCGCCAAAACCCTGGATAATATCTACGCAAAACAGCGCGTCGACCGCGCGTGCAGCGCGTCCTAGCCTTTCAAGATCGGCCCGGTAACCGGACGCATACTGCACCGCACTGATGGCAACGATCTTTGTATTCGCGTCGATCATGGTCACCATCTCGTCCATATCAATGCGCCCAGCGCGTTCAAGGCACAATCGAAGCTCGACGCCGTATTCATCGCGCACGCGCCTCCACGGATAGAAATTAGCCGGAAACTCCCGGTCAAAGCTGACAATGTTGTCGCCCGCGCGCCATCCGATCCCGTTTGCGATGGATGCAAAACCGTCGGAAGTGTTGCGCACAAAGGCAACCTGGTCCGAACGCACACGAAGCATCTCGGCCACAAGCGAACGTGCACGATTCTTCGTATCGATCCAATCCTGATAGTGCGCCGAACCGTGCAGCGCGACATCCGCGAGCTGCCGGCCGACCGCCTCACCGGTC
>DATLNN010000298.1:0-2579 GCA_035536695.1 Pyrinomonadaceae bacterium
GTTGCAGGCGATGTAATAGCCGCCGGAGGCCGCCACGTCACCCATCGAAACGACGACGGGTTTCTTCGCCTTCGCGTTCTCGAGGGCGTTCCACATCAGGTCAGACGCGAGGGCGGAGCCGCCGGGGGAATCGACGCGCAGGACTATCGCCTTGACGGACGTATCCTCCGCGGCGTCGTTGACCGCCGCCACGATCGTGTCGGAGCCGACCATCTCGCCCGTCAGCGGCCCGCCTGCCGAGTGGCCTGTGGTGATGGCGCCCGAGGCGTAAATGACCGCGACGCGCTCGCCGCTGTTCAGTCCCAGCGAGTCTGATGGTATTTCGCGATATTCGCCGCCGCGAATCGTGCGCAATTTGTCGCCTTCCTTATAACCCAGCACTGCTTTGAGATCGTTATCGACCTGCTCGCGATAGAATGTGTCGTCGATCAACCCCAGAGATTTCGCCTGGACCGCATTGTATGGTGCATTGTCAATGAGCGGGCCAACCTCATCGACGCTCTTCTTTCTGGACTCGGCGATCGCGGTCGTAAACCGTGTGTAATACTCGTCAAGCAGGGCGTTTATCACCTCGCGCTGTCCCTCGCCCATTTCCTTTTTTGTGTAGCGGTCGGGTGCGTTCTTATACTTCGGGCCTACCTGGATGACATCGGCCTCGATCCCGAGTTTGTCGAGCGAGCCCTTATAGAACATAGCCTCGGCGGCAAAACCGTTGATATAAATGTCGCCGGCGGGCGGCAGGAAGATCTTGTCGGCGGCCGTCGCGAGATAATATTCCCGGTTCGTGCCGATCTCCATATACGCATAGACGGGCTTTCCTGAGGTCTTAAACTCCTTTACCGCCTCGCGAAATTCGTCCGCCTTTCCCCACCCTATGCCAGGAAAATCAATGTCAAGAAGAACAGCGCCGATACGATCGTCGACCTTAGCCTTTCTGAGCTGTGTAAGCAGGCTCGAGAATGATTGCTGCTGCGATATTCCAAACGCCCTGGCCAGCGGTTCCTCTGGCACATAATCCGGCAGCGATCCGGAAACGCTCAATACAAGAACGCTGTTTTCCGCGACCGAGGGCTTGCCCATACTGCCGATCGCAACAATGATACCGATCATCGCCACCAGGAAAAGCGCGAGAAAAATACCACCCAGGAGCAAGACGATCTTTGTGGTCTTTGACATTGCCATAGCTCAATACTACGCCAAATGTAGGTGAAATGTTTAGTACGGATCGTTACCGCAGAGGCGCCGAGACGCAGAGAAGACCCTTTGGCCTAGCCGGGCCCGAGTTCCATTTTCCCTGTGTGGTGTCTATAATCATCTACATTCAAACCTCTGCGCCTCAGGGTCTCTGCGGTTAAGTATTATGGCCAAAAAAGGTTCGATCCTCATTTGCGATGACGAGGAGATAATGCGCGATGTGCTCGAGACCATCCTCTCATCTGCCGGGTACCGCGTTGAGCTGGCTAAGACAGGCGAAGAGGCAATAGAGGCCTACGCAGCGAGACCGTTTGACGTAGTTTTGATGGACGTATCCATGCCCGGCATGGGCGGGCTGACGGCGCTCGAGGAATTGACCAAACTCGATCCGGAAGCGGTCGTACTGATGGTTACGGCCTACGCAACCTTTGACACGGCCATATCCGCCTGGGAAAAAGGTGCGGCTGGCGTTGTCCGCAAACCCTTTCAGAATGAGCAGATCGTGGCGCTCGTCGCCAAAGGTATCAGGAAGCGCCGCAAGGAAGAAGAGCGTCAGACGCTCCGCCATGCGATGGTACGTTCGGTCAGCCGCGAAGGATTCATTGGCCGATCGGAAGCGATGGAGAACGTCTTTCGGCTGGTCGAACGCGTCGCGCCTGCCCGGTCGACGGTTCTGATAACCGGGGAGAGCGGCACCGGCAAAGAGCTTGTTGCCCGGTCGATCCACGCGTCGAGTCCGCGCGTTTCGGACCCCTTTGTTACGGTCAATTGCTCAAATATCCCGTCAGAGCTGCTCGAATCCGAGCTGTTTGGCCACACCAAAGGTGCCTTCACGGGTGCGGTTGCCGCAAAAAAAGGGCTGTTTGAAGTTGCGGATACGGGCTCTATCTTTCTCGATGAGATCGGCGACCTTCGCCCGGAAACTCAGGTGCGGCTTTTGCGGGTTATTCAGGAGCGGGAGTTCACGCCGGTTGGCGACACGACGCCGGTCAAGGTCGATGTCCGTATAATCGCCGCGACCAATGTGGACCTCAAAGAAGCCGTGCGAAACGGGGTATTTCGCGAAGACCTGTACTACCGCCTGTCGGTAGTGCCTATCGAGCTGCCCCCGCTGCGCAGCCGGCTTGAGGACATCCTGCCGCTCGCGCAGCATTTTGTCAGGAAATACGCTGAAGAAAATGGCCGAGAGGTCTCGGAGAATCTGCGCCCCGACGTACTGGCCCTGCTCGAGAACTATAATTATCCGGGTAACGTGCGCGAGCTTGAGAATATTATCGAACGGGCCGTTGTCATCGCGCCCACCGACGAGATCACGATCGATTGCCTCCGCCCCGAGGTGCGAGACCCCGAGCTCGCGTTTAAAATGATCACGGTAACGGAGGGCG
>DATLNN010000299.1:0-3322 GCA_035536695.1 Pyrinomonadaceae bacterium
CCTAGCTTGATAAACTCCGCCTGCATCGCTGAATTTCCCAGTTCCATTGCGTTCAGAATCGCATATTGTCGCTCATAAAAGCCATTCAAGAAATAACCGACCAGAACCGAGCCTAGAATCGCCCCGAACAAAAAGAAAGACGCACTGAGGATCGCTATTTTCATTTAAGGCTCTTATCTCCGCTATTTCTTCTTCGGCATCGGCGCCGGGTTATTCGGCATCGGCGCCGGGAACTTGAGGTTCACTTCAAACAACTTAAAGATCCGTTTGTATTCGTCTGCCCAACTGGTCGGCTGTTCAAAGGCGTGGTCCTCGACCGGATAACCCGCGAGTTCCCAATTTTCTTTTCGCAATTCTATTAACCTCTGTGCGAGCCGAACACTGTCCTGGTAATGCACGTTGACGTCAACCATTCCATGACAGATCAAAAGGGCGCCTTTCAGACCGGCGGCGTGATAGATCGGCGAACTCTTGCGGTAGGCCTCCTGATCGCTTTGCGGCAGATTGAGGATGTTTGAAGTGTACCCATTATTGTAGTGGGCCCAGTCCGTTACAGGGCGCAGAGCAGCGCCGGCGGCAAAAACATCGGGTGTGGTGAACATTGCCATCAGCGTAATGAACCCGCCATATGACCCACCGTAAATACCTATCCGCCTGGCATCGACGCCATGCTCATTGACGAGATACTGAGCGGCATCAACGTGGTCGGTGAGGTCCTTGCCGCCCATAAATCGGTATATGCCCGTCCGCCAATCGCGTCCGTAACCCGCCGAGCCGCGATAATCAACGTCCAAAACGGCATAGCCCTTTTCCATTAGGAAATGGTGGAACATGTACTCGCGGTAATAGCTGCTCCACCAGTTATGGACGTTCTGCAAATAGCCGGCACCGTGCACGAATACGACCGCCGGACCGCCTTTTTTGAAATTAGTTGGTTTGTAAAGCCGTCCGTAAACGGTCGCGCCGTCACGCGCCTTTATGGAAACGATCGGCGGAACGATCCAGTTATACGACTTAAACTCATCGGTCGGGGAATTGGTTATCTGCTTGATCTCGGCTTCTGACACGCCCACTCTATTCGGGGCAATGTAAAGCTCGGCAGGCTTATTAGCGAATGATCGAATGATCGCAAGGGTAGTCTGGTCAGGAGATACGACGGCCTGATTATTGCCGGGCATCGAGGTCAATCGCCTTCGCGGCCCGCCGTCAAACGCCATCGAGTATAGGTTGCGTTCAAAGAAGCTGCCCTCGCTCGATGTGAAATAAAACTTTGTCTTGTCCTCGGAAAGCCTGACGTCGGATACCTCAAAGGGCCCCGAAGTCAATTGAACGGGTGCTCCGCCGTCGATCGACACCGTGTAAAGGTGCGAGAACCCGTCGCGTTCCCATTGGAAATATACCCGTTTGTTGTCGGGCAGCCAGCCGAGCGTGAACGACCCTGGGCCGCCTACCCACGCCTCATCCCGGATCGACGCGAGGACCTTTGTCTTGCCGGTGGTAGGGTCGAGGTGCATTATCCAGCGGTCCTTATTATCGGTCGAGCGGCCCTGCATGATGGCATTTTTGCCGTCCTCCGACCATTGGGGTGCCGACAGCGCCACTTCGCGATCACGCGGCTGCTGCCGCGGAGCTCCCTGGGCGCTCCCGGAACCTTGCGTTTGCCCGATTGCACCTGCCGCGGCCGCTTCCACGGGAGTGGTTTGCTCGGTCCGCTGCACCGGCGGCGTGACGGTCAGCCGCTGACCGTGGTCCACCCATTTAGAGTCGCCGGTTTGAACGTCAAGGATCGCAACTCGGCTGCGCCCCTGGGCATCGCCCACTTTTGTCCGCGACGGAATGTCCTCGGTATAGGCCGACTCCGTGACGTAGTTTGGAACGATCGTATTTTTTGCGCCGGTGGCCGTCTCGTTGACAACGACTATAACCGAACGTCCATCGGGCGAAAGCGACATATTTCCCGCGTTCTGACCGGTTGTGAGCTGAAACGGTTTGCGGTTGCCTTTTTCTCTTTCCGTGCGCTTTTTCTCATCTGCCTCGCGTTTTTCGGCCCGTTCGCGGACGACTTCTAGTAGATCGCGTTCTTCCTTTTTTAGAAATTCCTGACTGTCGGTGCCCCGACGGGCTGTGCTCTGACTCTGCGTTTGAGCTCCGCCGCCGCCGCCGCCGGTAGGACCGGCTCCCGTCGGGGCCCCCCCGGCCGCACGTATGTCGGTCAGCTGCTCTAACATGCCAGTGTCGAGCGAGATAGAATAAAGGTTATTCTGCCGCGTAAAGGATATATGCCGCTGATCGCGAATGAAGCGCGGATTTGCTTCTATATCCACCGTTTTGGTTATTTGGCGCCGCTCGCCGCTCTGCGTGTTGTATAGAAAGATATCGCCGCTATCTACATAAGCTATAAACTTCTTATCGTCCGACACGTCGCCTCCGGCAGGCGGAGCCTGCTGCCTGGCCTCTTCCTCCGAAAGCTTCCGTAGTCCGCTGCCGTCGGCGCCAACAACATAAACCGATGTTTCGCCGTTTCGCGGTTCATCGGCACGCTTCCAGTTGAAGTAGATCTTCTTACTGTCCGCCGACCAGCGGACCGCGGTAGGCTCGTAACCCACCAAGGCCTGCCCGCGCATGATATTGTCGATCGTAAGAGCGAACTGCTTAGCCGGCGCCGCGTGCTGTGCTAACGCGGCGATTGGACCAAGAGAAAACGTGAGTATAAGAGCGAAGGATAGGATTGGTCTCGATCTGGACAAAGTTCTTAGATTCATCGGTTGTTTGGGGAATACAGGCCTGGATGTATAGTTCGATTGTAGACGTTTACTTTCGGAAAATGAAGGGACATAACGGGATGACAACTCTAAAAAAGATAGATCTTGACGAACTACGGCGGCAGCAGGAAGAAGCCTTGAGCCAACGAAATGTAACTTGTAATGCGCTTCTCAAAAATATCAAAGCCAAACGCAGCGACTTAGAGTCAATACACCTACTGTTGAAGAGCCTGGAGCCCGAACTTGTCTATCGATTTTACCATCAGAGCTTCAAAGTGTTCTGGTTCAAGGACGGTCTGAAACACGCGAAAGAGGTTTTCGTGCAGCTAGCACCTGACGGCTGCAAGCTGAACTCATGGTTTACGGAAATCGTTGACGCCGGCTTAATTGCGGAATTCAATGACGCGACAACGAATGCGAATTGGCTGGCAGAAACTCGGCCGATACTTGAAGCTCTCTGGCACTGCAAATTCTTTGTCGAGCAGATGTTATCAGCGGCCGGCACACTCGACAGTTCCCCAATGAGTTTGCCGTACGATTGGGCTGCGGTGCTTTATCTG
>DATLNN010000300.1:0-6121 GCA_035536695.1 Pyrinomonadaceae bacterium
GATACATCGCTGGAGGGGTTGGCGAAACTCAAGCCCGCTTTCCACGCGAAGGGAACCGTTACCGCCGGAAACTCGTCGCAAATGTCCGACGGAGCGGCCGCGGCAGTCGTGATGTCTGCCGACAAAGCAAAGGAACTCGGCATAATGCCTCTTGCCCGGCTGGTGTCATTCGCGACGGCCGGCTGCCTCCCTGAAGAAATGGGCATTGGTCCCGTCTATGCCATACCGAAGGCGCTCAAAATGGCTGGGCTCACGCTCGATCACATCGATCTCATCGAACTGAACGAGGCCTTTGCTTGCCAGGGCCTTTCGGTTATGAAGCTTCTTGAAATGGATCCGTCCCGGGTCAACGTTAACGGCGGAGCGGTCGCTCTTGGCCATCCGCTCGGCTGCACGGGAGCGAAGCTGCCGGCGACCATTCTACAGGAAATGAAACGACTCAACGCGCGCTACGGGATGGTCACAATGTGCGTTGGCGGCGGAATGGGCGCTGCAGGTATTTTTGAGCGGATCGATTAAGTCGTAACCGCCTGCGTGAGGGGCTGCCAGACCTATTCGGTTTCAAGTTCTGCTGAAGCAGTCGTTTCTGTGTGAGCGGCCCGTCTCAAAAGGGCAAGCGCGGAGCTGTGATGGGTCGGGGCAACCGCCGCAGAGCAGTCCTCGGGAACGATTACTTTCAGGCCACGCATGTCCGCATCGTGGGCCGTGAAGAGCACGCAGATATCGGTCGTCACGCCGGTGATAACGACTTTGCCGACGCCGAGCGAGGAGAGCAGGACCTCAAGCGGCGTTTCGTAAAATCCGGAGCGGTGCGGCTTCAGAATGTAATAGTCCTCCCGGCCGGGCCTGAGCATCTCCGCTATCTCACGGCCAAGGCATTTCTTTTTGATTATTCGGGTCACCTGGTGGGCAAAATCTTCTTGCCACCGCCCGTAGTTGTCATTTACGTAGATAACCGGCCAGCCGGCGCCCTGGGCGCGTTTCTTTAGTTTGATGATCTTGTCCGCAGCGGGTACGGCGTGTTTAAACAATTGTTCGCCGTCCGTAAACTCAAAGTCGCTGATCATGTCTACGATGAGCAAGGCTGAACGAGCGGCGGGATCTTTTATCTTCTTGACCATTATTCCGATTGTATATTGCTGAGCATGCGGGTCGCACGCGGACTGAAAAAATTATGGAGTTTTCAACTACTGAATGAATGTTCATTCAGTTATAATGTATGCCCGGACGGAGGGATGTTATGGAAGCACAAATGGAAAGAGAATATATGAAGGGGGGCGAGTTTCTGATCGCCGAGCAGGCGATGGATCAGGTATTCACACCTGAGGACCTGTCTGAAGAACAGCGGATGATCGGCGACACGACCCGTGAGTTTGTCGATAACGAAGTGCAGCCGCAGCTGCCGGCGATGGAACACCACGCGTGGGAGGTCGCGCGCGATCTGATTCAAAAGGCGGGTGAGCTCGGCTTGCTCGGCTCGACGATTCCCGAGGAATACGGCGGTCTTGGGCTCGACCAGACGACCGGTGCGGTGATCGCCGAAATGATGGGCCGTGCGGGCGGATTTGGTACGACCTTCGGCGCGCAGACATCGATCGGCCTGCTTCCAATACTTTATTTTGGTTCTGACGAGCTTAAGAAAACCTGGATACCACGCATCGTTTCCGGCGAGCTTGTTTCCGCCTACTGTCTGACCGAGAGCGGTTCGGGCTCCGACGCCTTAGGCGCCAAAACCAATGCAAAATTGAGCGACGATGGATCAACTTACACGCTAAATGGCGAGAAGATGTTCATCTCGAACGGAAGCTTTGCGGACGTATTCATAGTGTTTGCAAAGGTCGGCGGCGAGAAGGAGAAGTTTTCGGCGTTCCTGGTAGAGCGCAGCGAGAATTGCCGCCCGGGCTCCGAGGAGCACAAGATGGGGATCAAGTCGTCTTCGACCACGCCGCTTGTTCTGAGCGATTGCAGGATCCCGGCCGGCAATCTCATCGGTAATGTCGGCGACGGTGCCAAGATCGCTTTTAATATCCTTAATGTCGGCCGCTTTAAGTTGGGGGCGAGCGTAACGGGCGGAGCAAAGCTAGCCATCCATCACGCTGTTCGGTACGCCAACGAGCGGCAGCAGTTTGGCAAACCCATCTCAAGTTTTGGCGCGATCAAGCACAAGCTCGCCGAAATGGCGATCCGCACCTGGGTCGCCGAATCGATCACGTACCGCACTGTCGGCATGATCGACTCGCTTATCGGAGACGGGGCCGATAATGCGAAAAAGATGCAGTCCATCGAGGAATATGCGGTCGAATCATCGATCAACAAGGTCGCCTGCAGCGAGGCTCTCGATTATGTCGTGGATGAAATGGTCCAGATCTACGGCGGGTACGGCTACTCGGCGGATTACCCGGCCGAAAAGGCCTATCGCGATTCGCGTATCAATCGTATTTTCGAGGGCACGAACGAGATCAACCGGATGCTGATTCCCGGCCAGTTAATGAAGCGTGCAATCAAAGGCAAGCTCCCGCTTTTGCAGGCGGCGAAGGCATTGCAGGATGAGATCCTAAACCCACAAATGTTGTTCGACGAAGACACGGGACTGCTCGCAGCGGAAAGTAAATTGGCCGGTAATGCGAAGAAAGTCGCTCTCATGGTTCTCGGGACAGCGGCTCAAAAGTACATGATGGCGCTCGCCGAGCAGCAAGAGGTATTGCTAAATTGCGCGGACATAATTATGGACGCGTACCAAATGGAATCGGCGATCCTGCGGGCAAAAAAATACGCCGACAAGAACGGCGAGGAAGCCGCGGGACGTCATATCGACATGGCCTCGGTCTACTGCAACGACGCCATGCAGCGCGTCGAGGCAAAGGCCAAAAACACGATCGCCGCGATCGCGGAAGGCGACGAGGGGCGCACTCTGCTGGTCGCCCTGAAGCGGTTTACCAAAAACAATTCGCCCGTCAATACGATCGCGGCGAGACAACGAATCGCCGACGTTTTGATCGAGTCGAACAGCTACGCGTATTAACCACTTGCTGAAAAGCGCCCGTGGGCAGCTCGCGCCCTCGGCAGCGCTT
Source organism: Pyrinomonadaceae bacterium (assembly GCA_035536695.1). GTDB lineage: Bacteria > Acidobacteriota > Blastocatellia > Pyrinomonadales > Pyrinomonadaceae > OLB17. The sequence continues at coordinate 3,072 of DATLNN010000300.1, forward strand.
TCCACGCTGGAAAATGATTGACACGCATAATCGATTATTATAATGTTCATCTTAATAGAACATCTGATGATGACAAATTGTAAGCACGAATCGAATAAAATACCCGACAGAGCCGGGATAGGTTTGTTCGCTTTTGCGTCATTTAGCCGCTTTTATGGCTGCCCCGCGGCCGGGTGGTGACGACGCTTTTGCGTGAGTAACGCCAAAGGCCGCCATCCGGGAAAGGATGGTGGCCTTTTTGATTTATGGGAAACGGAAGCAGATCAACGATAGGCGACCCCAGGGCCGAGATCGATGCGATCGATGGCGAGATACTGAGCCTCTTGAATCGGCGTGCCGCGGTCGCGCTGAGGGTCGGGGCGGTGAAGAGCAGTGTCGACGCGTCACTCGTCGACTCGGGCCGGGAGCGCGAAGTCATCTCGCGGCTAAAAGAGGCGAATACCGGGCCGTTCGACGATCTCAGCATTGCGAACATATTTCAGCGGATAATCGACGAGTCGCTTCACCTGCAGCAGAGTGCCTACAGCAATCCAAGACCGCCAGCGCCAGATGTCGGATCGATCCGTTTGGCCGGCACATCGCGTGTCGCATTTCTCGGCGAACGCGGCACATTTAGCGAACAGGCGGCGCTGCACATTCTTGGCGAGGGGTGTGAAACTGTTTCGATGCCGACGTTTGACGAGCTTTTCCGGGCTATCGATACGAGCCAGGCCGATCTCATACTCGCGCCGCTTGAGAACAGCCTGATCGGGTCCGTCCACCGGTGCGTGGATCTGTTGCTCGAAAGTTCGTTGTTCATAACTGCCGAGGTCGTCTTGCCCGTGTCGCACGTGCTGGTCGCGTGCCCAGACGCGACATTTGAGACCATCCGAACTGTCGAATCACACCCGGCGGCGCTTGCCCAGTGCTCGCGTTTCTTTGCCGCGCACCCGAACCTGAAGCGTGTCGAGGCCGATGATACGGCCGGCAGCGTTCGGCGCGCGATAGAGAGCGGAGACAGGTCGCGAGCAGCTATCGGAGCGCGTCGAGCGGCCGAGATTTATGGCGGTAAGATCCTTCGCGAGCATCTCGAGGACAATCCGGAGAATTTTACGCGTTTTGCCTTGCTGTCCGGGAGCATGGACGACGAGACGCGGGGCGACAAGGTTTCGCTGGTCATCCGGCTCAAAAATGAGGCAGGTTCGCTGCACAGCGCCTTGCGCCCGTTTGTCCGTCGCGGGATCGATCTGTTGAAGATCGAGAGTATGCCGATGAAAGATTCGCCGAGCGAGTTCAACTTCTATCTGGACCTCCAGGCCCCGCCAATTGAGGGCGAGCTTATCGGGGCACTCAAGGATATTCGCGAGCTTGCCGAGGACGTTCGACATCTTGGCCGCTATTCGACCGTAAAACTAACCCAGGGTTCAAATTAAATATGATCATCATCCTGAAACCCGACATAGACGCTAATACACGAGAATACCGGCGCCTTGAACACCATCTGAACCACCTGCCGAACATCGAAACGCGGGTGCACCAGGTTAAGGGTTCCGAGCAGACACTCACAGAGATCTATCTGATCGGGAACACTGCAAGCCTGTCGATCGACGAGATGCGGAGCTTTCCGGGCGTCGACCATGTCGTTCGCATCTCTGAGGAATACCGCGTTTTGGGGCGGCATAAGGACGATCGCAGGCCCAACAATTTCACCTATAACGGCGTTCCGTTCAGCCAGGATAATTTAAATGTGTTTGCAGGTCTGTGCGCGGTCGATTCCAGGGAAAGCGTCGAAACGATGATGAAAGCGCTTCGGGACAACGGCCAGGTCTGCACGCGGATGGGCGCGTACAAACCCCGTACAAGCGCCTATTCGTTTCAGGGGCACGGCAGGAACTGCCTTCCGTACGTATTTGAGCTGGCCGGAAAATACGGTATCAAAGTGATCGCGATGGAGGTCACGCACGAGTCGCACGTTGATGAAATAAACGAGGCCCTGAACGCGACGGGCAACCCGACCGGCGTTATGCTCCAGATCGGAACGCGAAATACGCAGAATTTTGAGCTGCTCAAGATCGTAGGCCGCCAGCAAGAGTTCCCGGTTCTCTTAAAACGGGGATTTGGCATCACGCTCGACGAATCGCTTCACGCTGCCGAGTATCTAGCGAGCGAGGGCAATCAGAAGGTGATCTTCGGACTTCGCGGGATGAAAACCAATATTGGCGACCCGCATCGGAACATTGTGGATTTCGCACATGTTCCCGTCGTAAAACGCCTGACCCGCATGCCGGTCTGCATCGACCCGTCGCACTCGGTTGGCAGCCGTTCGCGATGTGCCGACGGCATCCTGGACATTATGCACATTACCGCACAGGGCGTGATCGCCGGTGCAAACATGATACTGGTCGATTTTCACCCGGAGCCGGGCGTTGCGTTGGTTGACGGGCCGCAGGCCTTAAGGATCGAGGAACTGGCGCAGTTTCTGGAGGATGTAAGTGTCGTTCGCGAGGCATTTGAAAAGAGACGTTCGCTCCTAACGAAGAACCAAGCAAAAAGCCCCGCGGCAGCATAGGGCTCCGCGGGGCAAGTTAATTTAGTTATCCGCCGTATTAGTATCTGTAGGGCGTGTTGCGAGGTTTCTGGACCTTGGTTGCGACGTATCCGCCGCCTGCACCGACCGCAGCGCCGATGAGGGCGCCTTTCTTGCCGCCGAGCACTGCACCCAGGATCGCTCCGGCTACCGCGCCGCCGCCGATGTTGATCGCCTTACGGTGGCGGTCGTAGACATTCGGCTCATCATAGCCGTAACCGTCGTTATATCCATAGTTACCGTCACGCTCATTATATCGCGCCTGGTCACAGTTATAGTTCTTTACAGCTTTGCGTGTTGCCTTGGCGTCTTTCTTAGCCGCCTTAGCAAACTTGTTTCCCTGCGCGGACGCCGTTGTCGCCACCATCGGTACCGCCACTGTTAGCATGAATGCCGTTAATATAGTTGCGAAAAATTTCCTCATCATCGCTTTTCTCCTTTCCTGAGTCCGACCGGGTCGGTCAAAGAGACTAAAAGCAAAAGA
>DATLNN010000301.1:0-3858 GCA_035536695.1 Pyrinomonadaceae bacterium
TCATGGGCTTAATAACGGTCGCAGTCATGGCGATGACCCCGGCTCCGACGGGCGCCCGCACTCCCGACGTTCCTAATATGGAAGCTATGACGAAGGCGCAGACACCGATCTGGATCGCACTTCTAAATCCAATTATCGGTATCGTCGGTGCAATGATCGGCGGGCGTCTCCGCAAGGGCGATTAAGTTTCCGTGCCCAAGCCCGCCGCGATCCACGCAGCAGTGCCCCCGGTTACGTTGTATAGCTCGTTAAAACCTGCCCGTTCAAGAATGCTCGTTCCGATGCTTGAACGGTAACCGCCCTGGCAGATGACATAGGTCGGTGCTGCGGGGTCGAGATGCCCGATCTGCGAGCTCAGCTTGTCCAGCGGCGCGTTTTCGGCCTGGTGTGCATGGCCTGCGGCGTATTCACCGGCCCGGCGCACGTCAACAAATTGCACATTTCGCCCTGATGTAACAAACTCATCGGCCTGATTGACCGAGACCTGCGAGACGGCCCGCTGATCACCCGAATAATCTGCAAAGAGAATGTAGCTTGCCACGGTTTCGTGACCCACGCGGGCCAGGCGCGTCACCGCCTCATCGATCTGTGCAGGCGAATCCGCCACGATTGCGAGCGGCACCCCGATCGGTATCAGCGATCCGGCCCACGAAGCAAATTGGCCGCCCAGGCCGATATTCATTGAGTTTGGTACGTGCCCATGGCCATAGTCCTCCGGCGACCGGACATCTATGAGAATCCCCTCAAACACGAGCACCTCGTCGCTAGAGAGTTCACGCGGCTTAGCAAGATCCCCAATTGCTGCCGGACCCTGCAAGTTTTTCGCCGCGCTTTTTGGAAAATAGATGGGCACCTCCGCGAGGTCTGTGGTCATCAGGTCCACGAAAGTGTCCCGGCTCATTCGCTGGAGCGCATAGTTAAATTTCCGTTGCTCGCCGAGTGTCGACCATGTTTCTTTTGATAGCGATTTACCACATAGCGAGCCGGCGCCATGTGCCGGATAGACCTCTGTATGGTCGGGCAGACGCAGGATCTTTTCGTGAAGCGAATCGTAAAGCATCGCCGCCATCTCCGCCGGCGTGAAACCTTTTGAACCGACAAGGTCAGGCCGGCCCACGTCGCCGATGAAGAGCGTGTCACCGGTGAACATTTTTGCGGGCTCGCCCGGCGTTGATGCGTCCGTGGCGATGATGGTGATGCCCTCGGGGGTGTGGCCGGGAGTTTCGAGAAACCGGAGGGCGACAGACCCGATGTGGAGTTCGTCGCCGTCCTTGACCTTCCGGGTCGGGAAACGGGTTTCGGCCCTTTGGCCGTAGACGATCTCGGCGCCCGTTTTTGCTGCCAGCTCCACGTGGCCACTCACAAAATCGGCGTGTGAGTGAGTTTCTATCACGTATTTGATCGTTTCGCCGTTCGCCGCAGCCTGTTCCAGATAATGATCGACGTCACGCTGTGGGTCGATTATCGCCGCCTCGCCCCCTGAGCCGAGATAATACGAGGCGTGCGAAAGACAGCCGAGGTAAAACTGCTTGAAATTCATTTCCTGATTATACCCCGATTCGCACCTCGTCAAACGAGCCCGCTCTTTTACCATTGTTGATTACCGATCAAACAGGTGTATACTTCGGGCGCACCGAATTATATTGTCGGCGCGCGGGTGATCATACATTATGAAAGTCTACAAAGCAGTGAAACTCCCTGTCTACACGATACCGGTCATGGCCATCGTGGCTTTATTGACTCCCCTGACGACGCAGGCGCAGGCTGAGAAATTGGGCATTGTGCGCTATACGGCCCCCGCCGGCATGACCAAGACGGTGAAGGAAAACATCGTAGCGTTTAGCGAGCTCAACCAAACGACCGGCACCTTTTGCATTATCACACTCTACGGCGCCACTCCCGGCACCGGAGACCCGCAAAGCGATTTCGCCCGTGAGTGGAATAATCTTGTCATCAAGACAATGAAAAAGGCAGAGGCGAAGCCGAAAACGGACGAACAAAAAGCCGACGGATGGACCGTGGTCTCGGGCGGCAGCGAGGTCGAATCTGACGTCGGCAAAGCTATCGGATTTCTTACCGTGGTGAGCGGATCTGGTCGGACGGTCAGTGTTCTCGCCGTTTTTAACGATCCGGAGTACGTTAAAAAGATCGATGCCTTTGTCACGGCGATCGATCTGGATAAGCCCTCGGCACCGGCTAATACCGCCGCGCAGCCCGCGGTGCAAAATGGCAAACTTGTGATCCCGTTGCCGAACCGGCAACTCACGATCACCGATCTTGCCGGTGAGTGGGGCGAGGATGCCCAGCGAATTTCGACGACTTACGTTGACCGCTCGTCGGGAGCGTATCGCGGCACCGACAATCTCTCGTTCAGAAGCAAGATGTCCTTTACGGCGCGCGGCGGGTACTTAAATGATTTTTTTGCCATCCAAAACGGCAAGAAGATAATTGATAAAACAACCGGGACATTTTCAATCAACGGGCGAGTCCTATCGATCACGCAGAGAAATACGGCGCGCTACGTTATTCGAGGGTGGTTGGAGCTGCCAGATATGACGATCCTGGTCGTCTGTGGCCCGTGGTATGACGGCAATACAATTCCCGCCGAGATATTTAGCAATCCCGATCAGGGCGCGAATCTTAACAACACGTGGGTTCGGAAAAACTAGGCGACAGAATTGGAGTTCGCTGCCATCTCCCGAGCTCTACTCAACGGGAGCCCCCGACTGCTTCCACGCCTTCCAGCCGCCGTCCATCGACCAGACATTGGTGTAGCCCATTTTCTGAAGCATATCGGCGGTCAGAGCCGAGCGATAGCCGCCGCCGCAATACAGTATCAGCTCGGAGCCCTTGTCAGCGTAAACTTCGACAATATCGCGTTCGATGATCCCGCGGCCCATGTGGCGGGCTCCCGCGGCGTGGCCGGCCTGGAATTCATTGTCTTCGCGTACGTCGATGAGTGCCGCTCCGCTTTCCATCTTTTGCCGCGCCTGGGCCACGTCGCATTCACGAACGCGTGTCTTTGCGTCGCTTACTATATTCAGAAATTCGGTCGAGTGTTTCATAAGTTTCTAGGATAACGCAGATCTTGTCCCACCGCTTTCGGTCGCGTTTTTGTTTGTACGCCGCCGACTCGTTATAATGCCCTTTTGGCCTATATACCGAATCTCATATTAAGAGGACATTACTGTGGCAGAACAATTTGACGTAACGATCATTGGCTCGGGTCCGGGCGGCTATGTGGCCGCCGTGCGCGCGGGGCAGCTTGGGCTGAAAGTGGCAATTATCGAAAAGGAAAAAGACGCTCGATTGGGGGGCACCTGCGGCCTGCGCGGCTGTATTCCGACAAAAGCTCTGCTCAACGCGGCGCACCTTTACGAAAAGGCTTCGCATTTTGAGAATTTTGGTCTCAAGGTCACAGACCTGAGCTTTGACTGGGGCGGCGTGCAGAAGTATAAGTCGGACGTTGTTACAAAGAATTCGGCCGGCGTGACCTATCTGATGAAGAAGAACAAGGTCACGATATTCAACGGATTTGGCAAGATCCTGAGCAAAGCCAAGGTCGAGGTCGCGCTAGCCGATGGCAAGAAAGAGACGATCGAGACAAAGAACATCATCATCGCCACGGGCTCCGTCGTCCGGCCAATTCCCGGTTTCGAGACGGACGGTAAACAGGTCGTCAATTCAGACCACATCCTGGAACTGACCAACGTGCCAAAATCGTTGGTCGTCATGGGATCGGGTGCGGTCGGCTCAGAGTTTGCAAGCGTATACCTCAGATTCGGCACCGATGTCACGCTGGTCGAGCTGCTTGATCGAATCGTGCCGCTCGAAGATGGCGATTGCTCCAAAGAGCTT
>DATLNN010000302.1:0-4652 GCA_035536695.1 Pyrinomonadaceae bacterium
CTGCATTCGCTGCCCGGCCTGCCCATGACTGATGAAACGGTAAACGAGGCGGAGATCATCGAGAAATTTCTGACCTGGCTCGGTCGCAAATGCCCCCAGCTTGTCGGCTATAACTCGGCCGAGTCGGACGTCCAGGTTCTGATACAGCGGGGCATGATCAACGACATCGCCGCCCGAGACTTTTGCAAGCGTCCCGACAAGCCCTGGGAGGGCAGCGATTACTTTAAAAAATGGGACAATGAGGACCACCTTGACCTTGTAAAACGCTTTTCGGGCGGAGCGATGATGCCAAAGCTCGATGAGTTTGCCAAGCTCTGCGGCTTTCCCGGCAAGATCGATGTACGGGGCGACCAAGTGACCGATATGTGGCTCGCTGGCGATGTGACGCGGATTGTTGAGTATAATCAGATCGATGCGCTCAACACTTATCTGGTTTGGCTACGAATGGTCTATTTTGCTGGGCAGATCGAGGAAGAGGAGTATATAGCGGAACAGGAGCAGCTTCGTGAGTTTCTTGAGAATGAGACGCGGAAAGAGGAAAAGGCCTTCCTAGTGAAATTTCTTGAAAGATGGCCGCAATGAGCATGGAATTCGGCACTATATATCACGAAAATTGTCTCGACACCCTCGGGCGCCTCCCGGACGATGTGATCGACATGACGATCACGAGCCCGCCATACGACGATCTGCGTGAGTATAACGGGTATCATTTCCCGGTCGAGGATATCGCCGCGGCATTATATAGAAAGACAAAGCCCGGCGGGGTCGTGATATGGGTCGTCGGCGACCGGACGGTGAATGGCGATGAGACGCTGACCAGCTTTAAGCACGCTCTTATTTTTCAGGAAACCGGTTTCAAGGTGCATGACACCATGTTGTATGTAAAAAACAACCCGATCCCAAGCGATTGCGGTAAGCGTTATAGACAATGCTTTGAGTACATGTTCTGTTTCTCAAAAGGCCAGCCTAAGACCTTCAATCCCATCACTGAGCCGACCAAATCTGCAGGTTCAAAGATAAAAGCATTCCGGATCACCGAGCGGGGCCGCGGCAATGTCCCTGACGAGGACATCGGGCGACAAATAAAAACGGAGAGAAAGGTCAGCAACATTTTTACCTACAACATTGGCACATCCAGCTCAAAGGACAAGGTCGCGTTCAATCATCCGGCGATCTTTCCCGAGAAACTGGTCGAGGACCAGATCCGGACCTGGACGAATTCCGGCGACGTCGTCTACGACTGTTTTATGGGAAGCGGCACGACAGCCAAGGTCGCGCAATTGCTGGATCGGAAGTGGCTCGGCTCCGAAATTTCGGAGCAATATGTCAGTCTTGCCAACGAACGCCTCGGTCCTTATCTCCGCGAGCTTCACGCGGCGGCTGTAACATAAAACAACGCGCGCGAGGCTAAGCGCGTCTATAAGATGATCGAATTAAAAACGGACTCTTCCCGCATTTGTCTTATGAAGAAGATATTTCTATTCCTCTCACTCGTTTTAATCGGCGGCCTTGCTGCCTACGCTCAGCCGCGCCCCGTGCCCGCGGCGGGGCCGGACATTACACACACGCCCGACATTTACGAGGCCCGCTACGAGGGGGGTATTTTCGGTTCGACGGGAAAACAGAAAGGGACACTCAAATTTGACGACGCTAATTCGCGGGTCATCTTTATTCGCAAAGAGGACGGACGCGAAATGTTCTCGATACCTTACGAGGCGCTCATAATCATCTATCCGGACTCGAAGGAAGGCCTTCCACAGTCAGGTAACGTGCTGACCAAGGTGCCGCTGCCGGGCTTCGGCCTCTTCGGACTGATGTCCAAGAGCACGAAGTACGCGAACATGACGTTTGAGGACCCTGACGTTAATGTCAACGGCACTGCCAGCTTCCGGTTCGGCGACAAGAAGAACCTGCTCGCCTTTATCGATAAACTGGGCGTAAAGGCCAAACTCACGCGTCGCGGCGATGCCTATTACCGGCCTAAGAAAGCCGTATTTTGATTCCCGGCGCTAGGGGCCCTGCGCCTTTACATTTTACTCCCATGTCACCATCCGATTGGCGGAGCGGGGGCAAGCCCGCCTTCCCGACTGCAATATCTTGTCTTCTTTTAGTTTATCTCAACTTGAAGACCGTTCAAGAGCAACGTTTAGAGATGTGCACACAATAGAACAGTCAGGAAGGCGGGTCTGCCCCCGCTCTTGCGCTTCGTCTTAAATGATGGCCTCCCTTAGCTCGGTCTTTGGCATCGCTATTTCATGCTAATATCGAACTCGCTGGAGACGATAAAAAATGCTGAAACTGCGAATTTTGTTCGTTCTGTGCTGCGTGCTAGCCGCTACTGCGTCGGCGCAGAGAGATTATTTCCCTACGGCTGACAAATGGGAGAAGCGGACCGCGGAGCAGGCTAAGTTCGACCCCGCCAAGCTCAAAGAAGCGATCGATTTCGCGATCGCGAACGAGTCAAAAGCCCCGCGAAATCTTGAGCTCGCACACTATCAAACATTCGGCCGTGAGCCTTATGGCGAGGCCGTCGGGCCGTTCAAGGAACGCGGAGACGCGACGGGCATTATCATTCGGGGCGGGTACGTAGTGGCCGAATGGGGCGACCCGGCACGCGTCGATATGACCTTCAGCGTGACAAAGAGCTTTGTTTCGACGGTCGTCGGCCTGGCCTTTGACCGGAGGATGATCCGAAGCCTACAGGAACCAGTTTCGGATTACGCGGCCCCGGTCTCGGTTTACACGCCGGGCGAGAGGTTTGATGGCCCGGGGCGCCTCAGCACGCCGCCATTTCTTGATCTATTCTCCACTCCGCACAACCGAAGGATCACATGGGAGCACATGCTTAGGCAGACCAGCGACTGGGAAGGTACGCTCTGGGGCAAGCCGGATTGGGCTGACCGGCCTGACCGCGAGGTGAAAAACTGGCTGGGCAGGGTCCGCAATGACCCGGGCAAAGTTTATGAATACAACGATGTGCGCGTAAATGCCCTCGCCCTCGCGGCCCTCAACGTATGGCGGCGGCCGCTGCCCGAGGTACTCAAAGAATATGTCATGGACGAGATCGGAGCCTCCAGCACCTGGCGGTGGCATGGTTATGAGAATTCGTGGGTCGTTCTCGACGGCCGGATCGTTCAGTCTGTCAGCGGCGGCGGCCACTGGGGCGGCGGCATGTTTATCTCAGCCCGCGACATGGCCCGATTTGGGCTGCTGACGGCGAATGGCGGAAAGTGGCGCGACAAACAGATCCTTTCGGCCGAGTTCGTCCGCCAGGCAAAAACACCCACGACCGCACAGCCGACATACGGGTTTATGAATTGGTTCCTGAATACCGACAAAAAGTATTACCCCAGCGCGCCCGGCTCCGCGTTCGTTCATGTGGGAAATGGAACGAACATCATTTATGTCGACCCGGAAAACGATATTGTCGCCGTCGTTCGCTGGATCGAGAATAGCAAAGTCGACGAGTTTATCGGCAAGCTCTCGGCGAGCCTGCGAAAATAAAATTACGTTGCCGAGCTGATCCACGAAGGGGCCGAAGGAGTGTTGCAGCTGGGATCTGGCTTACTTTCAACGTTCGATTAAGTCTTTGCTAGCGGCCTCTCCTCCGCCCTGTGCAGACTAAAGTTTCCCCAACAGCATTAGCACCCCGATCACAATGAAAGCGACGGCGACGATCCGCTGGAGCCATTCGACGGGTACGAACTGGGTCAAGACACCGCCGACCAGAACGCCGAGCAGGGAAACCAACACGAGCGCGAGGCTGGCGCCGAGAAAAACGGCGATCTTAGACTCGGTGCTGGACGACATGGTTATGACCGCCAACTGCGTTTTATCCCCGAGTTCGGCCAGAAAAAGTACCAGGAAAGCTGTTCCGAATATCTTCCAATCCATACAACGAGTTTATCTTTGTCCGACTGGAGCGCAAGCGTCGCTGCCGCTGCAGCGTCCGACGGCGCTCAGACCAGGCATATGGGAGTTGTTAAATTGCGACGCAGTTATTCGGGCGGTGCCCTCAGGCAAGCTGGACGCTTGCCGCTCCAGTCGCTTGCATCTTGAGCGGTTTTGGTTCAGAATTTCGCTCAAATTTAGTCCGTTGTAAACCGCGACCGTCAAACAGTCTGGCTGTCTCGGTCTGCTGAAAACAATTATGGCGACATCGGTATTTCGCAAAAAATCGATAGCCCAGATCCAGGCCGACGCGGCCGCGGGCTTGTCAGAGCATGCTCAGGACACCGTGGGCGGCGGCCTGCGGCGAACGCTTGGCGTTTTTGACCTGACGCTCATGGGGATCGCCGCAATTGTCGGTGCGGGCATCTTTGCCATGATAGGCAAGGCGTCGTATAACGGCGGGCCTGCCGTAGCGTTGCTGTTCGTTTTTACTGCGTTCGCGTGCGGTTTTTCTGCCCTTTGCTATGCGGAGTTCGCGTCGCGCATTCCGGTCGCCGGTTCGGCCTATACATATGCCTACGCATCGATGGGGGAATTTATCGCATGGATAATCGGCTGGGACCTGATCGTCGAATACGCCATCGGCAACATAGCGGTAGCGATCTCGTGGAGCGATTACTTCACGCGTTTGATGGCGAGCTACAACCTGAAGATCCCGGCCTTTCTGACGATGGAGTACCTGTCGGCTTCGCGGGGCTTCG
>DATLNN010000303.1:0-4426 GCA_035536695.1 Pyrinomonadaceae bacterium
TTGGCGTATCCGCGGGTCGGGCCGAGGCTTGTCTTTATCAATCCCGCGCTTGAGTGCAATGTGTTCGGCGCGGCCCGTCATAAATTCTTCTTTGCTGAACTTGCTTTTCGCTTTATCGAGAAATGCGGGCAAGTCCGGCTCGTCGTTCGCAAATAAAAAATCCAACAAAAAACTCTGTCCCGCCACTTTAAATTGCGGAAAAAAGACGAACAGAAAAAGACCGGCGACCGCCAGGGCGATTGTTCCAAGAATCAAAATTTTCTTCATATACACCTTCTTCAGCCTTGGGAATTCTGCATTGAGGCGGTTCTTGTTCGATTTCACGAGAGCCTGGTTTCAAAACGCTGTTCTGCCTAAAGGCACGAAGAACTTTATTGCGCCGTAAAATTTAATTCGGTCATTTCTTCCGGCACGCTAACGACTTGCGGCGCGAATTGATAGCGTTTGTGCGTGACAGTAAAAATGTATGTTTGCCCGGCTTCGACTTCATCGAAACGAAAATACCCGAACGCGTTGGTCATCGCCGAACGGGAATTGCCGCTCGAATCGGTCAGCGTTACACCCGCCCGCGAAACACCTTGCCCGTTTGCCAAAACTCTGCCGCCGACGGAAACGTTTGCCGCGGTCGGCACGGCACTGGCGATCGCAAATGGCGACAGCGACGTTAGACCAGTAGTGCAGAGATTCGGATAGACACTTGTTGCATCGGTACGATTTACCCAGTTTCCCCCTTCGCGATGAAAGATCCGATTGTTGCCGAAACCGGTTGATGAAAGCGCGGGCACATTGAAACAAACGCGCACATCATTGGGCGCGCCTTGTTGATAGATTGCTGTAGTCGAAATCTCGTAAGCCAAGCCGGGGTGCGTGTTGCCCAATGGCAAAGGGGGCAATGTCGTCGGGTCGAGCGAATAGCTCGAAGTCGTTCCTGGTGTCGCTACATTTTGAAAAGTTATCGTTTGGTCGCCGACCTGCGACTGTGAATTTGCACCTGTGGCGGTGGCGGCGGATTTTATTTTGCCGCCGACCCCTGCGTTGAAGATCGCCGTAATTTCTGAATCCAAAAGTGCGCGGTTGTAAAGTGTTGCCTCATCAATGTCGCCTGTAAAACGATAGGCCGGTACGCCGTTTTCCCAGTCCGCGCCGACGGTCAGCGGAACATTGTTCGCGTCATAAACGATCGGCTGCGGAACGCCCTGAGTCGCCACCAGTGCGCCGTTGACATAAAGCCGTTTGGTTGTGCCGTCGAAACTTCCCGCAAGATGATTCCAAACCGTCGAGTTCGCCAGATTGCCTGGTGCCGCAAGCAAATTTGTGCCGAGCGTATGTTCGGTAAAGAATTGCGGATTTGCCGAAGCGGGATTTGTGCCGTTTGAAAAAAATCCGAGAGCGTAAGAATCGGCCACGCAACCCGAACAGCCTTTGGCGATGATCACGTGATAATTTTGAAAAATCGGGTTGAATTTTACCCACGCTTCGACGGTAAATTGCGGCGGCTTCAAAAGCGGATTGTCGGAAACCCGCAAATGCGGAACGATGCCGGTTCCAGAGCGAAAATCGAAGCCTTGCCCGACCCTGCCCAAAACAAAACCCGAATTAAACGGTGTGCCGTGCAGCGCGTTTCCCGAAAGATCGCGCCCGTCTCCATCGCCCGCCCACCAGCCGATAATCCCTGACGGCGGCACGGTTTGGGCGAAAACGGTCAAACCAAAGCAGGCGAGCATCAAAAACATACCCGAGATTCTTTTAGTATTCATAACTTCCACCAGATGAGATTGCGTCGAGCGGGCTGCCCGAGAAGTTTTTATTCGGATCGTGTCCCTGTCTCCGTCGGGCAAGCGGTTCCGACCAAAACTCCGGCAGGATTGTCGTTCTCAACCGCAACGATAGCGATATAGCCATTTCGGTCGTGGCTCATTTCAACCACCCTTCTGCCAAAATCTATTCTTTATGATCTTTACCGCCGAGAGTGGCTCGACGCCTGTCCTTTCAATTCTTTTCAATCGGGACGACATGCTTTCGCTTCAAAACTTGATTTCACCTTTCGTGAAATCGCGCTACAATCTGGTTCGTCGCACCGAAACCGTAGCCGTCTCTGACTGAACATTCGTCCCTCGACAAAAAATATTGCGAGGGCGGCTATGATGTCATCGGATTTATCCTCAAAGTTTCATCAAATTAACCTCAATATGCGGGAATTCAGCGAGCGCAGGGTTTTTGAGTTCGAGAATTTCCAGCTCGACGCTGAAAATCTGCTCCTTTTCTGCGACGGCGAGCAACTTCCGCTCACCCCGAAAGTAGTTGCGACGCTCCTTGCCCTGGTCGAGAGGCATGGCGAAGTGGTGACAAAGGACGATCTGATGGAGATCGTCTGGCCGGACACACAGGTCGAAGAGGGTAATCTCACACAGAATCTTTATATCCTCCGCAAGGCACTTGGCAGCTCCACCGACGGTGTCCCGTTTATCGAAACTCTCAGGCGGCGGGGCTATCGTTTTTCGGCGGACGTCTCGCTCGTACAAAGCCGGCCGAGAAAGAGTGAGAGCGCCTTGCCGCCGGTCACAGTCGAGAGGAAGGAGAATATCTACTCGGTCGTCGACTGGCGGAGAGACGGTCGTGACGTCTCCGCGGACAGCATCGAACCAACGCTGCAGCCAGTTGAAACGGTGGCCGGCATCGTGCGGCGCGGCTGGATCTATCCGGCGCTCGCGCTCTTATCGGTCATCATTCCCGGACTCCTCGTGTTCGCAATGTTCAGAACTCCGCCTGGCCGTGCATCGTTGAATGCCGGCAGCGAGCTTACTTTTCTTCAGTTGACCGACGGGCGCGATGTGAACGAGGCTACCATCTCGGCGAACGGCGCCTATTTCACCTATCATGAAACGGACACCGGTGTATCGCGCATGTGGGTGCAGCAGGTGGGACACTCGACTGCGGTAGAGGTCGTTCCGGCGACAACGAAAGTGATCCTTTCAAAAACCTTCAGTCCCGACGGACAATTCATTTATTTTCTCGCCGCGGAGAAAGATGCGGCGGTCACCTCGCTCTACCGCATTCCCACACTGGGCGGTGTCCAAACGAAAATACTCGAAGATCTTCATTCGACCGTCGCCGTTTCGCCAGATGGTCGGCAGCTCGCGTTCACACGCTCAGCCAGGGACGCAAAGCGCAGCGAGATCATCGTGGCCGACAGTAACGGCGCCAACCAGCAGACGATCCTCACCGGACACGAAAGACGTTTGATATGGGGAGGCCTTGCATGGTCGTCAGATGGAAATTCGATCGCGTTCGGCGAGGTCGATATGAAAAATCCGACGGACGTCGGTAACTGCACGATATCCGCGATCGATCCCAAGTCGAAGATCGTCCGAGAATTATCGGTCGACAAGTGGGACAACTGCGGCCGGATGGAGTGGACGCCTGACGGCAACGGGCTCCTGTTTATCGGCACAAAGCACAGAGAGGGATTGACGACCCGGCGCGATCAGCTCTTTTATCTCTCGATAGAAACGAAAGAAGCGCGGCGGTTAACGACCGACGGAAACCGTCATCAGGGGTCAAGCCTTGGCGTCACGCGGGAGGGCGCTGTCCTGATCGTACCCTTCAATCGATCGTCGCAGCTATGGATGATGGATGCTCGCGGCGATTCCAATACAGCCCGCCAGATCACGACCGGGCAGGGAGACGGACGTGCTGGAATTGCTCCCCTGCCAGATGGCCGAATCGGATATATCGCACGGGCCGGTGACGCGCTCGCAATCTGTACCGTGAACGCAGACGGAACAGATGCCCGGCAGATATCCGCCGAGCCGGGCCAGGTCGAGGAGCTTCGGGCAAGCGCCGCCGGGAATTACTTTTATTTTTCATCGCGTGCTACGGGAAAACCCCGGCTTCTCCGAAGCAAAGTCGACGGCTCCGATCTAGTTCAGGCATTGGATGACGAATCGTTCAACGTCGATTCGAGCATCTCGACGGACGGCAACTGGATTGCCTATAATTCGGCGATAGGTGATGGGGATTCGCTCGCGCACACGCTGCGGCTAGCACCGGTCGGAGGTGGGCCATTCGTCCAGCTCACGAACGAGTTTTCGCTTACGCCTAACTTCTCTCCCGATGGCCAGAACCTGTCTTTCATCGGTCGCGATGACACCATAAGCGTGGTCAGCGTGCCGGGCGGAAACCTCGTCGCAACTTTCCAGCCGCAGCAGCTTCCCATCCTCAACATCGGAGCGCGCTGGACGCCCGATGGTAAAGCGCTCGCTTACATTGTCCGGCAGAAGGCGGTCGGAAACATCTGGATCCAGCCGCTCGATAAATCACCACCGAAACCTCTTACCGACTTTTCAAGCGGCGAGATCTACAATTTTGCTTTCTCCGCAGACGGTCAGAAGCTGATCCTCGCCCGCGGCTACCCAACACGAAACGT
>DATLNN010000304.1:0-2480 GCA_035536695.1 Pyrinomonadaceae bacterium
CGGAAAGGCATTAAATTGCCCTGTCGAGCTGTTCATCCGAGGAGCCGGATTCGCTTGCTGCTCGAGCCTCGCTACGCGGGCTCGATCAGGATCGTCGTGTCCGCGGTGCGGCGGTAGCGTTTCATGCGGCCGTTCGAGTCGGCCTTTAACCAGATCATGCGTTTGCCGCGTTCGTCTTGTTGTTCGACCCAGATGTCTTCGCCGTAGGCGTCGACTTCGTGTCTGGGGTGCTCGGGAGTTGGATGACCTCTTGTTATGTTATGTGCAGAAAGGTCCGTGTCTCCCGCCAACGCAGGGGGTTCTGCCCCTGCCGGGTCGTCGTCAGTCGCGGAAGCTCCGGCCATGCCGGATTTTAGGAATTCGGCGTAGTCGGGGTTATCTCTAAGCGGCGGGCATATGCCGGTCTTCTCATAGATCTTTTGTGCCCCGGTGCGGGCCGTCTGGATGAGATAGCTCTCACGTCTCAGATTGCGGGCCTCTGCATCGTCGCGCTGGTCGATGCCCTCGAATTTAGTGTCCCGACCGGCCTCGTCATATTCGTCGCTGCCTGGGAAATATCGAACTATTTCCTTGGAGTCCGCGGGATCGGCTTCTGACCCGGTGTCTTTTACGGCGGGCTCACGCCACATCTGTAGCAGCCGGTGAACTGTTGTCTTCGACATATCGAGCTTGTCGGCGATCTCGCGTATCTTCTTCCCGTCGTCGGCGAGTTTCTTTATCCGCTCGATCGTTTCCCATTCGCGAATCTTTCGTACGTCGGTCAAAAGCTGGTCCTCGCTCGCGAAATGCTCGAATTCGAATCCGAGAAAATTGCCGCCGATCTTCTTTAGGCGAAACGACGGCAGATGCGTCGCATCGTAGACAAGCGAACTCGATCGCACCTTGATCTGCTTGATATATCGCCCCATGTTATCCAGCCTGCTCTGGCCTATCGCTAATATGCTGTCAGCAAAATTGCCCAATATTTTCGACGACTGCAGGTCGTTGATGCCGAGGATGCGCGAATCCTCACGTTTCGGCGTATGGGCTATCACAAGCACCGACAAGCCCAGGCGCTTTTTCAGCCGCCTCAGGACCCGCATCACGGGGACTATCTCGCGCGAGGCGTAGTACGAATGCTTGATGCAGGTTATGTTGTCGAGAATGACGACGCTCGCACCCGTCGCGTCGATCAGCCGCTCGATCTCCGCGCGGAAAAATTCTTCGAACCGTCCGCTCCCGGGCTTCGGGGCCTCGGTCAAGTCGACCTCGACGCGTGTGAAATTCTCTGAGAATTTATAGTGGTTGCGCAGGTACTTAGCCCCTCCACCGTTATGATCGGCCGAGTATCGCATCTCAAACTGTTTGTCCGTCAGCTCAAGATCGAGATACAGCACTTTCCGGGCAGCCGCTGTTATCTCCATCGGTGCGACAGCTTGCCCCGACGCAAGCGATTCGGCGATCTGCACAGCCAGCACGCTCTTGCCCTTTCCCGTGTCCCCAAACAGAATGGCAAGCTCGCCCTCGAGCCAGAGATCGCCAAAAAGCTTTTTCGGGATCGCCTTCTTCTTTGCAACGCCGATCCATTCATTCGCTCCCCTCGCGTCAAACGCCGCGTATTCCACTGTTGATGCTGCACCAATATACGTATCCATATTTTCTCCCTATTGCGAACCCACCGTTTTGCGGCTGTCATTTTTAGCTCAGCTAGGAGCATGATCTTTGTAGCGGCCGGGCTCCGACCCATATTTGCCCAGCTCCAAACGGAGCTCGAATCCAAAAGAAAATGTCAGAAAGGGTCATTCGCCAGACGCAACAACTCACTTGACAAATCTAACAGAAATTGCAACTCTAAGTCAAGGTTGCACGAATGGCACAACCTCCGTGGGACAAATGGGACAACGGGACACGCGGGACAAACGGGACACGGGACAGGAGGCAGGAGGCAGCAAGAGCCGGGAACCTGTAACTTGGAACTTTGAACTCGGAAGTTAGTTGTTCGCCATCAAAACGGCCAGTAGAGAGGCACGAGGACCATGGATACGACAAAGACGATAACCGTAAGAATGGTCCCGACCTTGACGAAGTCCATAAACTTGTACCGTCCGGGAGTGTAAACGAGCACGCAGGCCGGTTCGAGAGGCGTGATGAATGAAAATGACGCGGCGAAGGTCACGGCGATCACAAAGGTACGCGGGTTCAGACCGAGGGCGACTGCCGTCTTGACCGCGACGGGTAGAACAACGAGGGCGGCCGCCTGGTTGGACATCGGCTGGGTCATGGCCACGGTCAATAGAAAGAAACCGGCGAGGACTGCCATTTCGCCAGAGCCGGCCATATAGTTCTGGATATAACCCGAGAGATAAAGGTCCGTGCCGGTCTTTTCCATGGCGACGCCAAAGCTCATCATGCACGCGATCAGCACCAGCAGCCGAAAATCGATGAGCGAATACATCTCGTTGTGCCGAATGGTCTTTGTCGCCAGCAGCAGGAGCACGCCG